>NZ_DALZYO010000071.1:0-11420 GCF_031988165.1 Neobacillus sp. | reverse complement strand
CCTATCACCCAATACATTCTGTCTGTGTTTTGATCTAACAAATGTTCACCCCCTTAAAATGAGACAATATAAAAAGGCTCTGTATTATCGAATCAACGACAATGCAGAACCTTTTGTTGAGACAGTTTGAATCGGGAGATCAAAATACAGTATTTTGAAATTCCCTTTGACTGTATAATTAACTTCATCACCATACTTTAATTTTTGGCTCATCATTGGGCTTTCAATTGTGAACCGGCTATCGTAGTGTTTTTCGTTATACTCTTGAAGTTTTTCCATTGCAGAAGGCGTGAGGCCGCCATTTCTTTCAATCTGGTAATTAATATACTGCTTGTATTCATTTCCCTGATTCAGCTGTATAAAGAAGACTGATGCAGCGAAAAGACTTAATAAAATACAGATGGAAATGTAAATCTTCCCAATGCTCATTACCGCACCATCAAGCATGCTGACACTCCTTTCACATCTTACAAATTAATTTTTGAAATTGCGTCCATCAAATTCGCAACAGCATATCCTATAATCGGAATAAAACTGGCCATTGTGATTTTTGTTGGAAACATACTGAATTTCCTCAATTTATAATCTGCAATTTCCCTGACTCCATCAAATAATTGCTTACTGGCCATCTGTCCTAACTCATTAATTATGGATGTGTCATATGAACTTTGCTGATAATCAAAGAGTGTCATCATAAATAGCATTGCTCGGTCTGTTCCACTTGCCTCATTAGCAAAAGTGCGGAAAGGCTCTTCAGAATTGGGCTGATCATTCATACCAATTAAAAGCCTCTTTAAAGCATCTTTAACATGACCCTCGTCCATCCTTTTCAGCATCTTATTTAAGGCGCTGTATAGATTGGCATTTGTCTCCCGCAAAAACGGAATTAACATCCGACTGAATTTATTGAACTGAAGTTCATTCTGATATTGATACTTCTTATAAGCAGCCAAAATCCTGCGATATTCTAATGACCAAACAAACACGGCCAAGACAGGGCCTATCAACATAATCCAGGTACTAATTAAAGCACCTACAACAGTTCCCAGAGCAAAAGCTATAATAGCCCGCAACAGCCGTTTTTTTTGAAAGCGAATTAGCCATTCTTGGTTATATCCCATATTGTCTAAAATGGATGCTAAATTACTTTCCGCGATTTTCAACCAAAAGTTTTTACGTTCCGATATTTCAGTAGTCATAATTTGACCTCCATTAAGTTGTCGTCGCCTAATCTTCTAATATAAGTGTTGAAAAACAAACCTAATAGAAAAAGGTATAGTGAAAGTGCGATCCAACCAATAATCTTATGAGCGTATACGCCAACCCACTGACTCCAGCCAAATGACAATGTGACTGCACCAATTAATAACAAAGAAATTGCAGAAATAAATCTAAACTCGTAGGTTCTTTGTTTCTTTTTTTGCAGAAATCTGTCTTGTTCCTGTTTCAATTCGTTATGAAGAGATTTAATATCTTTTAACGTATCTATATTTGTACGCCCTTCAATAGCAGCTGTAGCCAACTGTTCAATATATAACTCGAAAATAGTGTCATGCTTATATTTTTCGCTGAAAAGCTGGAATGCATTGTGAATTTCATCGTTAGAAGCGCCTTGCAGAGATAACTGCAGCTGAACAAGATCTTCTTTAAATTCCCCATTTACCCTGTTCGTGACTGTTTCTAATGCTTTTAACATGGTCTTGTCGGAATTAGTAAGATTTTGAGTTAGATTTGTAATAAAGACATGCCGTTCATAAAAAGCTTTTGCGTCATATTCACGCTTTATTGATTGCGGCATCAAAACACGGTATCCATAAAACATCGCTACAGCACCCAATATTAAACTAAGCCACCAGTAATAAAAAACCGCATAAGAAAAAATAAAAACCAAGGCAAATGGTTTTATCAATGACATTAATAGTTCTTTTCGCTCTATAGGTTTTCCATATGCAGTTCTATAAGCATTAAGCTCATCTAGTGTATATACCTTTTTCTTCACTCTTTATTTCCCCCTTCGGTAAACCAGTATAGTTGACACGATGTTCCGCCATTCGCTCTTTTAATTTGCGGCTTATATCGCCGACGGTTGTTTCAAACCGGCCATCCCTGTATCTTTGTTTAAAAACCGTGTTTACAGTGCCATCTGAATTGTATTCTGCAATTTCACTCAGATATCTTACCGTTTTACCATTCACGTCTGTTGCTTTTAAGTGAATTCCTAAATGGATATGCCTATAGATATCACCAAGGGTTGATTTCTCGTCTATCTGATAACCCAATTTCATCATATTGATAAGTCTGCGCGGAATCGTCATTACGTCATTAGCATGCAAAGTAGTGATAATGCTATGATTTGTTAAAACAGCCTGAAGCATTTCATATGCTTCTTCTCCCCGCGTTTCGGCAACACATATCCACTTTGGATTATTTCGCAACGCAGTTCTTACAAAATCTGAAATAGTTACTGCAGCAGACGTCACCCAACTAAGAATATCTTTTGATTTACCAAACAGTTCCTTCAGGTTCCCCTCCTTCGTATCCTCGATCCAAATAATCTTTTCTCTGAAAGGTATAAAACTAACCAAAAACTTTTGAAATTCAGTTTTACCTGAACCAGTTTCACCAGCAATAGCAATATTTGCTTTAGCACCAATTGCAGCTTCTAAAAATTCGTAGATATGTTCAGGGGCAAAATCTGAAAAATTCTCCTTAGTAAGTGCCAGCTTTGGCCTGGACACACGAATCGCCATTGTGGTCCCATACGGTGAAACAGATTTATGAACAGCATTAATTCGCAAATATCCTAAAGAAGCGTCCAAAATAGGATCTTTGGGAGTGAATTCTTTTTCAACTGCATTTGCGAACTTTTGAATGATTTTTAAAATATACTGCTCGGTAATTTCTTGGTCTTCATATGGATAAGGATCTCTAAGATCACTCCTTGCAATAATCAATTCACTTCCGTTAAAGGTTATGTCAGTAACTGTTTCTTGCTTCTTAATGATGGTTTCAATAACACCCAGACCCACCATTTCCTGCATAACATAGTCAACTTTTTCGTCATTATCTAAAACGAAAGCATGATCTTTCGCGACCAATTTCCACATTACTTCCCTTGCTTCTGGTGAGGTAAATGCTTCTAAAACAAGTTCTGGATCTTTATTTTGAATATCTCGAAATATAGCTTGAACGTTTTCCGAACTAATCATTTTGATTCCCCTTATCTCTCACAATATTTGACACAAAAGTCACCTGATAATTTGTGTTGCGATCATCTGTAATTTTTACACGAACAGCTTTTATCCCACCTTCTGCTGTCTTTAAAAAATCATAATCATACTTAGTTCCTTTTAATTTAATATTGCAATTCTGCTCAAACAGGGATTGGAATTTCTTTTTAAAGCTCTCTTCAGTCACCTCTACCCGGCCTTCTTGAACACGTGAACTTTTATCAATACTGTTGATGCTAGTAATCTGACCAGCCTCCGTCATCGTGCTGATAATTGAGTCATGACGATATGCTTCTGAGAAATATGAGGTTGCGGTTAATAGGAGATAAGAACCTATATACACAATACCTAGCAGCATAATGGAGCCCTTCAATTTGCTTCACCTCGATTCCCACTACTGCAATAAAAATAATTTGATGAATGAAAAAAGAGAGCCGGTATCAGCTCTCTTACAACTACATGATCATTCGATTTCCTGCTTTTTTGATTTCTGAATTATCTCTGACCACATTTCATCTGTAATAAGCTCACCAGTATGTTTCTGAGCTAGATCCTCACTTATAACAACTGGAATAGAGCTTTCAATTGTCGATTCTTCTTGGCCATTGCCGTTATATATTAGCTTAAACGCTTTATCCTGAAAGAAATTATCCAAAAACTTTTTATCCGCTGCCTGTTCTGGTGTAACGAGCGCTTGAAGATCATTACAGCTCACAGAAAATGATGCTGATCCTTGTACCAGCACACGATTAACCTTTTTTTCACTCATATTCCCCTTCTCCTTTTTAAGAGTCTGGGTTTCCTCTGAATCAAAGTCATCCAGCGCTTTACGTGCTGCTATTAAAGAATCAGCAAAAATGTTGGCTGCTTCAGTATTCTTATTCCTCTGTTCATTTATGATACTGTTAAATTCTTCATCATTTAAACTTGCCAGGCTTGTCCATTGATCTTCTTTTTTCATCGTTTTTCCCACCTCAACATTAGCGCCTGATTCCAGGCAGCTATTCTTTATAGACCGTAATCGTATATTCAATAGTTCCTTCATGTAGTTTTTGTTTTGACTGAGGGCAGCTTATTCTCCTGGAGCTAATACTTATGACCTTGTCCTCGGTAATGAGTCTAACAATTTTGGTTATAGCCTCAACCTGATCACTGGTGGTAAAAGTAAAGCAAGGTTTATCCACGCTTCTCCCTCCAAGATTTAAATTATTTCTTCAACCAATTAATATCGCTTTGTGACCATCCTTCAGGTTTGCCGTTTGGAAAAGGATCATCAGCATTGATCGGTGTCAACATGATTTCATCCTGATCTATAGTTTCTGAATTCATATGGCCATACATATACGCATATAGGGTCAGTTGATCTTTCATTACCACGCTTACCTGATTAATGCCTACTCTGTTTGAAGAATAGGAGACATCATATCCGCCCAAATCAGCCCAAATTGGTGTGTAAAATCTGTTACCGCCGTCTCGGATATCATTTTTTAAACGCTTGTCTTTCGCTTTAAGCTGAGTATCAGTAAATAAACTGCCAGTCTCCTTTTCAACATTGACGTGAGGAAAGATAAATGACATGTCTCTAATCAAATGATCCTCAGTAACTGATTTTTCTGATGAGGCAACTTCCATAGGAAAGGCAGCCACATGATTTTTCACTTTATAGTCCAGATACGTATCCATTAAGCTCTCTGGCACATTAAATTTAAAGCTGATATCCGGGTCATCCTTTTTAATCATATTGTCGTATGCGAAGATCAGATTTTGATCGCTCCCGTACCCGGTTTTACGTTTTGGAAGCAGCTGTCCCTGGAAAGAGAGGGTTTCAAAATAGCTTTCCATTGGCGTTGTCGGTGTTATTTCAGTCATGACAACACGCTTGGCCGTACCTGATTTTTCAGCTACATCTTTCATCGAAACCGTTATTACATCCTCAGAGCTCGTATAACCGTCCGTAGAGAGCTTTTGTCCCTTTTCTGGAACATCTATGTCATTTGAGTCGTATCCCTCTAATTTGACCGTATACGGCTTGTTTGTATTGACCTTCAGCCCTTTAGCCGGAACTGTTAGATTTACTGTTTGCGGGAGCTTATCAGCTGTGTATGTTTTTTTTATTCAATAATGATTTCCCATCATACAAGCTGACATTGATTTTGGCTGATTCCATGCCTTTTGTATCTTTTTTATAGACATTGGTTTTTGTTAAATATGCCTTGACCGGTAAGCCATCCGCGGCCGGTGCTGTATAAATTTGAAGCTTATTGATACTGGCTTGGATCAGGGGGACATCATAATAGATCGTCACTGTGATATCCTCTTTACCTACAGTGCCGGTTATGGGTTTTGTCGAAATTGGTCGATAACTGTATTTTTTCTTTTTCAAATTGGTCAGCGGTGCGTAAGTGTACTTGTCGCCTCTCTTTTTGGTATACTCCTGCTTTTTAATTAGGGAACCATCTCTGTTATCTTTGTGCAGCACTGTGATTTTTCTCTGCAATGCATATTCAAACGTGAGAGTGACATCCTTATTTCCGAGTTTTCCAGTTTTTTTGGCAGAGCTAACTGGAACATACGTATTCTTACCTTTGGTAATGCTTTTCTCTGGTGAATAGCTGTAATTTGTGCCGATGTTAACAGACTCAGTTGTTTTCTTTAAAACCGTACCTTCATACTTATCTTTGTGAATGACGGTTATTTTTTTCTGCCTTTTTTCAAAATGAACTGTAAAGCCGGCGGAAACAACCGGATCAATTACAAATGAACTTCCCATTAAACGCTGATAACTATTTGCACTAGGTAAATACAGCAAGGAAGCGAGCTGATTGATTTCTCCGTTCACATTCCCTGTGGCATAATTCGATCCATAATCTAAAGGAGCAGTGAAATAAAAAGACTGGCCGTCATGAAGCGTAATCTTCCCGCCCTTTTGCGTTTTACCGCCTTTTACATGGATTGTGACTTGAGATGGTATCTTGATGGTTGCTGTTCCTTTACCGTTTAATTTGATCGTTTCCGATTGCTGCTGATTTCCTGCAATGGAGCTATTGACGCTGTTCTTGCTAAATGAAATCTGGTAGCTCGGAGCATCCCCTTTCTTGGCATGCTTTATAAGACCCCAAACCTCAGAGTCTAAGTTGCTATACGTTTTTTGCGTTCTCTTCCCATCGAGCCAGTTATTTAGCGCGACATACGTTTTAACCATGTCAGTCATTGAATTACCTATTTCGTTTCCATCGCCGCCGAAGCCATAGTATAAAATGGCCTTGACACCATCATCATATTGACGTTTAGGTAAGGCGTAAGAATGGCCGCCATAAGGTGCCGGTTTTCCCGGATCAATACAGAAAACAATATTGTCTCCTATCTTAATAAAAGCTGTTTCGTGTTCTACACCATGCGGATCTTTCCAGGAATACGGCCCCTTAGCGACAGCTGTAGCTGCATTGGCTGATGACGTGAAAAATGGCATAAAAAAAAGCGCTGCGACAATTGCTGCGGCACTTGATAACATTATCAAAACTCGTTTGTAAATTATGTGAAACACTTCGCTCACCCATTTCTTAATATGCTGTATGGCAAAAGCTTAAATAAACTTAAAGAAACAAATCCTTATGGCGGAATTATAATCATCTGTTCTCTTCACCCCATATAAATTTTTCGACCAACTAAAATACTTTGGAAGCAAGTATTGATAGCAACAATGTCATCAAATAAAAAAGAACCGGTTTAACTGAACGCTTAAAGTAACACCACAGGAAGAACTGATAAATCCCCCCCAAACTCAACACAATGTAGACAACCTCAGAAGTGACAGCAAGAAGGTCACTTTTATTCAAAGAGCCGATCCCCAATGAATCATCAAATGGTATCGGTATAGAATTCGCGGAAAAAATCAAAGCAATTCCAAAAAGAATATAAAAACCACCGTATAGTTTAATTAGCAGCAGAACGCTGTCGAACAAAAACTTAAACGGAAAACTGATAGACTGTACAATTGGTTCTTTATAGGTATTTAAACAAAAATTCTTGTATTCTAAAAAAGAGCAATTGATCTGCTCATTAACTAATATTCCTTCCTCCTTCAGTATTTGTTCAGTCTCCCGCCACGCCAACTTCTCATTCCAATACGTTGTAATGCTCATTCCAGAATTGAGTAGTCTGCCTTTTTTTTCGGAATTATTTTGGTATACGTAATGATGAGCCAAAGAAAATGCCTGGATTAAACTGCTCAAATCAGTGAATTGCGGTATTTCGATTGTTGGTATCTTATCACCCCCCAAACAATACGCATATTGCCCGGTGGAAGACCTTAAAAAGGACGATCTTACTCTGATTCCTTCACTGGTAATTCGATTTAATATCCTATGCTTGGCCTCTTCATCACTTAAATCGATCGCGTTTCCTTCACTCATGGTTCTCTCCTTTCAACAAAAAATAGGAACTGATAGATCATCACCTCCCTTTTTCCAGACCCATAGCAGCCTTATTTATCTTCTTCAACAATCACTATCGCGTTATTAATCACGACACGCTTCCCATCAATATCGAACTTTACTTTATTCCCGTAATCATTGACCTCTACATCGAACTTGCCTTTGTACGTCTTGATGACCTTCCCATTCTGATCATATACTGTTGCTGTTCTTTTCAGCCCGTTAACACTTGATTCATGATCTTTTACGGAGCGATCCCAACTCTCACTGCTACAGCCGGCTAATGCTGAACATGCCACAATCACAAGCGTTAGAATTAACAAAATCCTCTTCATTTCAATATCCCCATTTCTTTATTTTAGAGCATAAAAAAACGGACTAATCAGTTAGTCCGTTTCAATCATCAAACGAGATTATTTCCCTCTTTTGTAAACATCATAATTATTCCCCGTTCCGTTATTTCCACTTCCGGAATGAGTATAATTGCCATTATTAAAGTCATTAACAAAATCATTTGCATTTTTCATCGTATTATTTTGTGACTGTCTGCTTTTTGTTGACGAGGATGACCCGCTGTTACTGCTGCTTGTTGACTTCCTGCCAGCATTTGAAGAAGCACTACTGCCGGAATTGCTTTTATGTGAACTTCTCACATTACTTCCTGTGCTTGCGCTGCTCTTACTTCCTCCCGAAGTCGATGGAGTATATGACCGAGTTGTATTGCTGCTGGACCCTGAATTGGAATAAGTGTTAGAGCGTGCTTTTGCTGGATGTGAACTGCCATAACTGCTTGGTGTCTCGGTCTTGGCGTCAGAGGTAACAGAAGGCGATTCATGAACTGTAGAGGAACTGTTTGAAGCTGATTCTGAGTTGTATTGCGTCACCTTTTTGCCCTTTGATTCAGTCGTAACATTTGATTTTTCTTTTTCTATTTCTCGAAGCTGCTTTTCAGCTTTTTGATTAAGAGTCTCACGGTCTTTCAACTTTTTCTCAATTGATTTTAGTGATTTATTCAGATCTGCCTTTATATCTTTATTTAAGACTTTATTAACTTCTTTCTTGATTTTCTTAAAAGAATTCCAGCTATCATCTGATTTCTCTATGAGCTTTCTGGTTTTTTCAATTTGACCGAGCTGATCTTTAGCCTGATCTAACTCCTTTGTTAAATCTTTATACAGATCCTCACTAATCGGTTTTACCTTTTTCACATTGGCTGCAGATACATCCAAAATAGATTGGTTAAGGTCATCAACAATAACACCATCTACTATATCCTCATGCACTGATTTTTCAGCGCTGTACATAATCGACGCGTTATTTGCCTTTTTAGCGAGGGACTTTTTCTCTTCAGAGTCTTCTATCTTTGAAATGAGGTTCTGTGCTGTTTTTATCTTTTCTTCAGAAATCCCTTTTGCTAAATAGTTGTTCTTGTTTGAGGCATATAAGGAGCTCACAGCACTTTTAGCATTGTCATATGCCTGCTTTTCCTCTGCCTTAGCCTGGTACGTATTAAATAAAAATGAACCGGCTCCGCCAAGTAGAACGATACCTGCAGCGATTCCGCCAACTAGCTTCTTCTTCATAACACCCATCATCCTTTTTTAGTTTTTCCAACCATATTTTACAATGGTTCCTGTAGAAAACATAGGAGTAAAGCAAATTTTGCTTTTGCTGGTGTACCTTGGATGCCAGGATTCACACGTTTATCAATGAAAATAAAATCAGCCCAACCGTGAGTTTGTAGCAGTTGTTACTCACGCAACTCTATATCAGCCAAGTATTCGGGTTTTGCACCCGAATCTGATAATGTTAGCCAAACTTGCCGTCTACGACCGGTGAAAACCGTCACTCGCGCCAAGAAGAAATGTTCACCCAAAAGTATTGCATGGCCGTTATACTTTTGGAGGGGGGCTTTCCCTAATATTTAGTTGATTTTTTGCCATCACTGACAAACGTGTGAATCCTGATCATTCCTCATTTCGCTTTGTTTATTAATTGCTCCAATATGTAATTGGGGTGACACACAACAGCTATTCCTTTACTTGTTGTATAAAGCTTGACCTGACTTGCACCTGAATTCAACAAGTCTGTCTTTAAAGTTTGTGCGTTGTGATATCCAGTTTCACTTAAAAGAACCGATACTTTTTTAGCTCTGCCGGAAGTGTTACGAACTCTAACCGATTGACCCCTGCGTGGTGCCTTTTGAGGCTTATATGTTTGCTCCATTTTTCTAATTGGTTGAAAAGCACGGTTAGTAAATAAGAGCCTTGAATTAGGGCTGATGCGTTTACCAACGATCTCACCATCACTATTTTTAACATTCTTAATATTCGAATAACATTGAGATATAGGGCGCTTCATATTAGTGATTGTATGAACGCAATCTCTTCCGTTTAAAATGTAAGTGGTGCCATCAATCATTCTTAAAGAATCACCATAATCACAGACATCTCGTTCAGTCATTGGCTTATCTAAAATTTGAAGTTTGCTCAACTTTCTTTAACCCTCCTTGGATGATCCATAAAATTAACTTAAAGACATAAAAAAGCTGCCAGACGGTTAGCCTGACAGCTCCAATTCATTGAATAAGCGATGAACACCCGTAAAAACTAACACTTTTACGGACAAACACCGTTTATAATTAACAACGATTGGGGGCAAGATCACACTAACAAATTTAATGTGAGCTAGATCAACACTGGTTGCAGCCAATAGGTTGACAGCCCATATAAAGTTATACAAGTGAAAATTAACTGATGTGATTGAGGTGAAAGTTATGATTGGTGTATGATGTGTTATGTATACATAAATTTACTGACAGTTAACTCCCGCTAACATCAGTTAACCACTCATCTCATTTCAGTTAACCACAGTTAATATTCACAAAAAACAGGAACAAATTTAGGACAAAAGACCTTATGAATTCTGTTTTTTTGAATTTAATTCACTGTTCACTTAAACAAGATAGCAAACTTTCAAATTGCTGTAAAGTGTTTTGCTGGAAATTAACCAAAAAAATTCACTACGACGTGACTTTTCCAGCAAATTCGAGATCCCGTCACTTATTGTGAGGTGTATAAATCAATGAATAAAGATAATAAAAAAGAGAAAAAACCAATACCGAACCTTGCCAAATATTTATATGACAGAAGGAAAACACTCGGTCTAACAGCAAAAGAAGTAGCAAACGACGCTGGGTTGTCAAAGTCATATATATCCCAATTGGAATCAGGAAAGAGAACACAACCCAGCCCGGCAATCTTAAACAAACTGGCAAAAACACTTTCCATCCCTAATGAGGAAAAGCTTGAATTATTGCAGCTAATTGCGTCTGCAAAAGAATCTTCACCAAAAAAGGAATTACACTCTTTTGATATAACAGGGCTGTCTGAAAAGGAAATCGAGTTTATTCAAAGGCAGATCAGCTTACTAAAGGAATCTTCCGAACAATTAAAAATATTGCAGCCCGTTGATCTGACCGGCTTGATGGAAGAGGATATTGGTGACATAGAAAAATACATAAGATTGTTAAAGATACGTAGAAAATACGAAGCTTTACAAACAAAAAAAGAACAATCAGAGTGATTGTTCTTTTTTGCTGACCAAGAAACCATTATTGCTGTACATTTCGCCTCTCTAATCCATGCTGTTTACGCTCTTCACCGCCGATGCAGACAATGGCCAAGCATGCGGGCACCGATCGGCCGACTTTACCTTTCGACCAGCTTCGCACCGCCGACTGACTGCCACGTTGCCC
>NZ_DALZYO010000070.1:10254-11952 GCF_031988165.1 Neobacillus sp. | reverse complement strand
GGAGAAGGCCTGGGAGGAAGCAGCGGAGGCCGAACGTCGTCGGCAGGAGAAAGCGCGCGAGGAAGCAGCGGAGGCCGAACGCCGTCGGCAGGAGAAGGCGCGCGAAGCAGCAGTCGCGGAAGCCGAACGCCGCCGGCAGGAGAAGGCCCGGGAAGAAGCAGCCGCGGAAGCCGAGCGTCGCCGGCAGGAAAAAGCGCGCGAAGAAGCAGCCGCGGAAGCCGAACGCCGTCGGCAGGAGAAGGCGCGCGAGGAAGCAGCCGTTGCAGAAGCCGAGCGCGGCCAGCAGGAGAAGGCGCAAGAAGAAGCTGCTGCGGCTGAACGCCGCTCGCAAGAAAACGAATTAGCAGAAGAAAAACCAGCCGTAGCTATAAAAGGGCATCTTATTAATGGTTTAAGTTGGTGTATTGTTTCTCTTAAAAAGTTGAAAAAGAGTATCCCTAACACTAAAAAGAACAATCATCGGATATTAGCTAAGGAAGACTCTGATTTGTTGTCCGACTATGAAAGAGAGCTTCATATGGCAAAGCTTGAAGTATTTAAAACGATCAAGCAGGAAATAGCTGATGAAAAGAAGGCAATCAAGGCTGAACAGCAAAAGGAAAAGAGATATAAGCAAGCACTGGCTAAACGGAGAAAAAGAATGGCAGGGACTAGGCTTGGATCTTCCAAGCTTATTTTTATTGCTATTATGCTTATTATAGGGGTTCAGATTTACTTTAATGTTGAGGCAGGGAATGACCCGCTGACCCTTCCAAGCTGGGTGCATGATTTAGGAGATAAAGTAAGTGATATGTTAAGATCACACAATAAAATTTAGACTTGCAGAAGCAAAGGGGGTTGAGAAATGGCTGATCGGTATGAAATAGATATCGAAAAGAAAGCATCTTCTTATCTAAATAGCCTTGCAACAGCTCTTGGAGAAGGTAAAAAAAGGGCGTTAATTGAATTGAAGCAAGCTGATACTTTTGTGAATAGGCTTTTTAACAGAAAAAAAGTTGATCAATTGGCAAAAATGGCGCATCGTTATGCAGCTTATGAAAATGATGTAAAAAGTAACTTCAACGATAAATTATCAAATTATGAAATTACTGTTCCTGAAGATCAAAAAAACGTCAAGGAGTTTGGAAAACAAATTGAAACTGCATTAGAAACCTATTTTAAGGAACAAGAAGAAAAGCTGACGCCTGAAAATAGTATTCAAGCCTACCTTGATTTTGATAGACCACTTAGTAATTTCACTTCATTTCTTGAAGTGAAGACAAAAGATGATGACAAAATGAAACAAAAAGAGAACGGCCTTCTTCTAGAAAAAAAGCATGAGATTAGAGAACCTATTAAAGTTGAGGTTCGATTGAACTCAAAACAAAAAAGTTCAAAAAGAAGTATAGGTCTTGAAAGATGAAGAATTAAAGAAGCCGGTTAACGGCTTCTTTTTTTGAGGTGACTTATTATTGCATAAGGAATTTAAACAATGGAAGAAAATATTTGCTGACAAGTATTTTCTTATTGCATTTACGCTGTTTTGTTACGCGGCAGTAACATGTGCTGCTAATTTTTTATTGCACCTATTCAAGCAGATTCCTTTAATGCTTTCATCATTCAAAACATTCGACCAGTCGAAGCTTTCAAGCCCATTTGATTCATATTCGTGGAAATGGTTCTTTGAATTTGAATGGGACATGGGAATTATCTATGGAG
>NZ_DALZYO010000070.1:6753-10216 GCF_031988165.1 Neobacillus sp. | reverse complement strand
TATTATCGCTTCTATATTCATTGTGAGGCAAGTATATAGGTTCAGAATTGCTTTTCGTGATATCAATAAGCAAACAAAAGGGACTGCCCGCTGGACGACCATTAAAGAAATCCAAGAGACTTATAAAGCGATTAAAGATGATGATATTGAGTATGAAGGAAGTGCAGGAATGCCAATTGTTCATTTTAATGATCATCTTTACGTTGATACAAACTCAACACATACCCTTGTGGTAGCATCAACACAATCTGGTAAGACTGAAACATACTCCTATCCATATTTAGATGTCATTATGAGAGCTAAAAAAAAGGACTCTGTAGTGATTACTGATATAAAAGGTGACATGCTTAAAAACACACATTCGGAATTTGAAAAGCATGGTTATGAAGTGATGTGCTTCAATTTATTAAATCCCTATTGGGGAATGGCATATAACCCTTTAGAGCTAGTAAAACAAGCATACATGAAGGGAGACTTCTCTAAAGCACAAATGCTATGCAATACGCTATCTTATTCCTTGTTTCATAACGATAAATCACACGCAGATCCTATGTGGGAAAATGCATCTATTGCGTTGGTAAACGCATTGATCCTCGCGGTTTGTGACTTGTGTATTAAAAATGGACAGCCTGAAAACATAACAATGTATACATTAACGGTTATGCTGAACGAGCTGGGAAGTAATCCGGATGAAGACGGTTATACACGGCTGGATCATTTCTTTGGGAATTTGCCGCCGTCTCATCCCGCCAAACTACAGTATGGAACAATTCAATTTTCACAGGGGATCACACGCAGCGGCATATACACTGGAACGATGGCCAAGCTAAAAAACTATACGTACGACACAATCGCTCGAATGACAGCACAGAATGATTTGAACATCGAGGATTTGGCATACGGGGAGAAGCCAGTAGCTTTATTCATTGTTTACCCCGATTGGGACGATTCAAATTACACCATTATTTCTACTTTTTTATCCCAAGTGAATGCTGTCCTTTCTGAAAAGGCGACATTATCCAAAGAAAGTACATTGCCAAGGAAAGTGAGATATCTTTTTGAGGAAGTTGCTAATATCCCGCCGATCGAAGGCTTAAACAGAGCTTTAGCAGTCGGTCTGAGCCGCGGCATGCTTTATACACTTGTAATACAAAACGTTTCTCAATTGCGTGATGTCTATGGTGATGATATGGCCACGGCAATAATGGGTAACTTGGGAAATCAGATTTATATTATGAGTGATGAGTGGGAGGACGCGGAGAAATTCAGCGAAAAGTTAGGGGTTACTACTATAATCTCAGCAGACCGCCAGGGTGGTTTAATGGACGTTGACAAGTCTTATAGCGAAAGGGAAGAAGAGAGGCCATTAATGCTCCCTGACGAGCTTAGAAGGCTGAAAAAGGGTGAATGGGTGGTTTTAAGGACCAAAAAACGTGAGAATCTAAAAAGAAAAAGAGTAGTGCCTTATCCGATCTTTGCTTCATTAGATAACGAAACCCACATGCTGCATAGATATGAGTATTTGATGCACCGGTTTAATAATGAAATTGCCCTTGGCGATTTGGGGTTTCATGGCAATCATGAGACATTAGATCTGGAGAGTCTTTTGATTGAATTTGAATTTAATGAGCCTGTTGAGCAGAAAAACAAAGTCAAAGGAAAAAAGCGCAGTGATAAAAAAGATGCTGATCCAGAGGTGCCTGATTATAATGAAATACCGCCGCCTGAAGAACCGATTGGAATTGCTGATGAGTCGTCAGAAGCAATGGGTTCACTCTTTGAGCTAGTACCATCAGATAATACAAATGAAGAGGAATTTTATGAAGGTCCGTGTTTGATTGATTCATCCAGGAACGAGGTTTTAGAGGTGAGTGAGGAGGATGCAATTATGAATTCGCTTGAAGAGGTGTACGAAACAAGTACGCCTATTTCTGATGCAATCAAAGCCGATCAATACGTGTATATAAAGTTTTTTGCTCAGAAGGCATTAACTGAAGATGAATACAATTATTTTGAAAGTTTAACGACAATTGAACAACTAAGGGCCTTTTTTAGAGCACCTGAAAAACATGAACTATATGAAAAGATTAAAAAACACATAGAGTAAGTGAGGTTTGTTTATGGATGATTCAGAGATTCTGAAGATACTACTAAGGTTCCAAGATTATCTTTCGTTGACTTCGATTTGGACTGCCCCATTTAGAGTCATTGGATGGTGGGTTATTATGGGGCTGGCCGCAGTAGTAGATGCCCTGTCCGGTGGAATTGAACAGATTTATGATTTGCTTAATTTCTTCAATAGTGACCAGATTGGTGATTTTATTGATAAGTGGATGCCGGTTATTTTTGCATTGATGGCATTGGCAATTGGCTTTATTGGATGGAAAATGATTGTCCAGAAGAAAACTGAATACGACAAAATCATTACAAATTCATTATTTGCATTAACACTTTTTCTTGTTCTCCCTTGGGGGATGCAACAGGCATCTGATCTCTTACTAGCTGGGAAGGGTATGCTTGCTGAAGACGGAAAGCTTGGTGTTTCCACCAAAATATATCAAAACAACATTGTTGATGTTTATAAGATTGACAAGGACGCTGAGTGGAGTAAAAAAGAATTCAAAAAGCTAAAGAAGAAAAATAATATTGAAAATGATGTAGACGTAAAACTATTAGATATAACGGAGCCGGTCGATACAGGCGGAATTTTTCACTCTAGTCCATTATCTAAAGATGGTGAGAAAATATTAGATAAAAAAGTAAGCGATGCATCCGGAGAAAAGAAATTAGAGGATCTTGAATCGTTTTGGATACAAGATGATGAAGCTTATTACCGATATGCATGGCACCCTTGGTACATGATATTTGAACTTGCTACCATAGCATTTGTTTTGTTTATGACCATGTTTAAGACTGCTCAGTTAATCATGGAACTAGGCATTTTAAAGATCTTCAGTGTTGGTACAGCTTTAACTGATCTTGAAAACGGACAACGTAATAAAAAATTCTTGGAGAAAATAAAGAATACATTCATTGTTTTATTTTCAATAGAGCTATTGTTACAGTGTTACATTCTCTTCACAGACTACATCGGCCAAGCTGATATATCTGCGCCGATAAAAATAGTTGTCTTGATTGCAGCGGCTGTTTTAACGGTGGATGGTCCTAACTTTATCGAAGAGATGTTTGGCATCGATGCTGGCTTGAAAAGCATTTCACGTAGTTTAGTTGGCCTCTTTGCTGCTGCTAAAACAGGAAAAATGGTTACTGATTTTGCTTCATCCACAGCTAAAAAAGCCGGGAAGCTTACCGGGAAAATAGCTAAAAAATCATCTGATGCTGCTTTGGTCGGCGTGGGTGCCGGAAAAGGTATACTGGATGGTTTTAAAGAAAACATGGATGCTGCTAAAAATGGCGGAGGAAGTAACGGTTTAGCAAATGGAAAAGAAAATAACACGCCGTT
>NZ_DALZYO010000070.1:0-6635 GCF_031988165.1 Neobacillus sp. | reverse complement strand
GCAAAAATGAGAATGGGCCAGACAATATCTTGTCACAAGATGGAGATACACCATTGCAAGCATCAAAAGATCAGTCTAACTCTAATGAAACAAGTGAGCGTTTAGGTACTCAAGACGGAAATACTCCATTATCCAATATGACAGAAGGGACACGACAGGGTGGATCTGCTGTTGATAAAGATGGAAATACTCCGCTGTCTAACATGCCAGGTGATAACCCAATGCCAGGACAAGTCGGCGGAAACACGCCAGGCGGCTCTGAAACGCCATTAACGTCTCATGAACCGACACAAAGCCCAATGCCAGGACAAGTCGGCGGAAACACGCCAGGCAGCTTTAATACAACGCAATCGTTCCAAGGACCAATCAATAGTGGTACCCATGCAAGCAATAGCACTACTGATAATGGATGGGGTTCACTATTTGCAACAATGCCGCAGGGCACCGGTTCACCAACATCCGGAAACCTTATGCCAAGCAGTCCGATTTCACCAGCATCATCAACATCTATCACGTCAAGCAATAATGCGTCGTCAGTCAATTCTATTTCGAATGGTTCAAATGCAAATTATGCCGTGCCTGCGTCAACAAATAGCATTCTGCCGACACACCGTGCTGCCATAGGTAATGTTTTACCCGCCTATAGAGCACCAGTGGAGGATAAGGGAAATGGCCGTTTAAACTACTCACCTAAAGTAATGAGTACAGTAAGCAGTAAGCCAATTGGAATGCCTAAACATGTTCAAGCAACTGCAGATGCATTTAAAAATCAGATGACAAAAAGGCCAACTACTACTCTGACAGCAAAAGATGTAATGGTTAATAAATATGCTGATTTGGCACAACGGATATATGATTCAAAATCGGTTAGAAATTCAAGAACAGCATATGATATCGCGAAAAACAGCGTGACTGCTGGCTTAAAAGGGGGAAGTGAAAAATGAGACAAACCCTATCCGTACCGGAAAATATTCAAGCGAAAATACAATGGAATAAGCTAACGGTTGTAGATGGATTTATAATCATTGGAAGTTTGGCAGTCGGATATTTTATGAAAGGTTTAGTTTATCCGTTTCTTCAGCTTCCTTTCGTATTGTTTGTCGTTCTTGCCACTACATTTTATCTTTGGCCATGTCCTGACTCACCTAATAAGAAGATTTATGAAATGACACTCATGGTTTTTAGAAAAGATAGTCGGACATATAAAGCGCAAGAGCCTGTTAATTATTCAACGAGGCAGCAGGAGGATCAAAATGGGATTTGATGCATTGTCAGTGAAAAAGGAAAAACAGTCGGGTAGCACCCGGAAATTAAAAAAAATCCAAAAAAGTATTGATCGAATCAATCGAGTATATCCGGTATGCGGGTATAGCGATGAGGGATATGTGAAAACAAAGGTCGGTCTAAAGGAAGGCTGCTTTGAAGTATTTGATGTTAAACACTTTGATACCAATATCCTAGATGAAAAAGAGTTTAATTCTTTGACAGAATCCTATTGGAAGATGCAGCAGATTTATTCAGATACCCTGAAAGAAGTGCATATGAATTTGCCTGAAGATAATCAGGTACAGCAAGAATTTCTGAAATACAAAATTAAAAGAACAAATGATTATGCGCGATTGAAGGTTTTAAAAGCTGAATTTGAAAAACTGAAATTCATAGAAAAGACATACAAAAGTCGTCGAACGTATCTATTTATTTTTGGAGGAACAGCAGAAGAGCTTTCTAAAAGGATTGAGGAATTAACGCCTTTTATCAATTACTTAGAGCCGAAGCCAGTTTCTATAGAGAAAAAAATCAGAATCCTACATGGAATGAACAACTTTATTTAGGCGGTGAATTATTTTGGAACAAATTGAGAAAGACTTGAATTTCGTTTATGCCACCCAACCAATGGGTGGCATTTCTTTTAAAGATGAATTTTTTAATCGTACAGGTGATGGATATGTTGCTTGTCTCCATGTCTATCGTTATCCTGAAAATTTCAGACCATATTGGTTAAACAAATTAACCAGTATTCATAATACGATTGTTACAATAGATACTTATACACAAAAAGATATAGATTATGCAAGTAAAGTTAAGACATCGACTAATGAAATGAGATCAAGAATACGTAATGCAGCTAACGATACAGAAGCAGACTTAGCACATGAAGAACTGCAAACATTGAGAGAGCTCGGAATGGCCATTGCTAAAGGTGGAGAGGTCATAAAACAGATTCATGTCCGGATCTTTATGCACGGGGCCACGCAAGCAGAATTAGAAAAGCGTATTTCGGAAGTCCAAAAGAAAATTGATAGTGATGGTTTTAAAAGTAAAGTATTTCTTGATGAAAATAAGGAAGAATGGCAATCTCTATTTCTTGACTATGAAACTCAGTTAACCTTGCCAAACAAAAGAATAGGAAATGATATGCCGGCTGAAGCTATTGGTTTAGGTTTTTCTTATGACCAAACCAGTTTATCTGATCCAACAGGTGTTTATTATGGCTATACATCGACTAGAGGAACAGTTTATTGGGACTTGTTTCATAAGACATCCAAAAGGCTCTATTATAATATGTTCGTGTCAGGCGACATGGGATCAGGTAAATCAACACTTCTAAAAAAGATTTTAAGAGATAACGCTTCAAAAGGTAACTTTATCCGGGGTTTTGATAAATCAGGAGAATTTCAATCTGTAACAGCTGATATGGGTGGTATTACTATTGATTTGGATGGAAGTAATGGACGAATAAATCTAATGCAGATATTCCCCTCTGTTACCAAAAAAGTAGAAGATAAGGTTGTAATAGATGAAAGTGCTTCTTTTAGGCAGCATGTTTCAAAATTAAACTCGTGTTACCGAATTTTAACGCCTAAAGCTGATGATAATGTTTTAGTTCAATTTGATGAATTAGTATATGGGTTTTACGAGAAATTCGAATTTTGGGGCGAAAATGCACGCTCAAATATTACTCAGCTGGCGCCTGAAGAATACCCCTTATTGTCTGATTTTCAAGCTTACTGTGAAGAGAGATATCAAAAAGAAAAAGATCCTAATTTTAAGGCCAGAATTGGTGACATAGGAATGACAATAAAAAACCTTGTCACTCAGTTTGGAGAAATATTCGACGGTATAACTACTATTCCCGATATGGTGAACGAACAGATCGTATTTTACGACATTGGGAACCTTTCACAGCTGAACGATCAAGTAAAGGATGTTCAGATATTTAATGCGCTCAGTCAAATTTGGGGCGCGATGATGAATATTGGAAGAAAACAAAAAGAAGCTTATGATAAAGGCAATATACACTGGTACGATATTACGAGGTTTCTTATTATGCTTGATGAATGTCACAATTTGTTGGAATTGAAAAAAGCACATACCGCGAACTTTTTCGTTACCGCTATGTCTGAAGCCCGGAAGTTCTTTGGAGGAATCTTATTGGCTACACAGCGTATTGAACGTATGTTTCCTAATACTAATACTTCTGATCCTGATATGGCCTTGGCAGCAAATAAGCTTCGCGAAATATTTGGACTAACTCAATATAAAGCACTGTTTAAACAGGATCAGACATCAATGAGATTAATTAAAGATTTATTTGAAGACCAGATGACAGACAACGAGTATGCCCTGCTTCCTAAATTTGAAACTGGTGACTGTATTCTTTCCATAGCCGGCGATCAAAATTTAGTTATGCATGTAGAGGCTACCCATAAGGAACTCGAATTGTTTGAAGGTGGGGCTTAATGGTGAAAAAGATTGAGACAAATGCAGATAAGAAAATTGTAAGGCAAAAAAAGCTGCTTATTGTCATATGTATTGTGTTTATTGGTGCAATGATGCTCTATTGTATAGGCGGGAGTAATAAAGGAAAGGTGACTAAGAACGAACGAAAAGAAAGCTTGATCAAAGAAAATCGTTCAGAGCAATCAACCTCCGACAACTCTATTGTGAAAGAAGAAAAAGCAGATGATAAAGACAAACAAGAAATGCAACAAACGCTGAAATCCTTTATAAAATCATACTACTCGTACGATTATAAAGATAAAGATAAGCATTTAAAGGAGTCAAAAAAATATTTGACACCGGAGTTTTATAAGGAATTAAGTCTTGCTGAAGAAAGTGACACAAAAGTACAGCCGTTTGCTTACCGACAGGTACAGGATATTTCTTTTTCTGGCTTCACGGTAGTTAACGGAACGCCTCATTGGATTCTAAGTGTTAATGCTGAATTAATGGATGAAAAGAAGAAGATTACCGGCACTGTTGAAGTTGAATTTGAACTGGATTTAAAGAAGAGAAAAGATAATTGGACCGTATCATATTTTGCCGTTACAGGTAAAGGATTGAAAGAGAATGAATAACGGGACAGCTGCGGCCGGAGAAGCAGTGAAATACTTAATTAAGAAACAATTACAGAAGCGCGCGCTTCTGTTTTTTTTCTGCTCTTGGGCTGGTTTAATTTTGGTTGTAGTATGTGTGGTTATTGTTTGTGCCATAGGGATAATATCTGGCTTATCAGGTTCAGATTCAGGCGGAGGCGGCGGAGAATCCGCGATAAACATTGCGCCTGAAGTTGAACAATACAGGGCGGCTGTAGAAAAAGAATGTAAAGCCAACGACATTCCGGATTTAGTTGATCTAATACTAGCATTGATTATGCAAGAATCTGGCGGAAAGTCATTAGACGTGATGCAGGCAAGTGAATCGAAAGGTCTGCCGCCGAACTCGATAACAGATCCTAATGAATCAATAAAAGTAGGTGTCGCAAACTTTGCTTCAGTTTATAAATCAGCCAAAGCAGCTAAAAAAAATGTTAAAGAAACAGCGCTGCAAGGCTATAACTTTGGGAGTGGGTATATCAATTGGGCGATAAAAAAAAGCGGAGGCTGGACAAAGGAAAACGCGGCTGATTTTGCACGGATTCATAGTAACGGACAGCAGCGTCCAAACGGGACTTGGATGTATGGAGATCAACTTTATGTAGAGCATGTTATGAGATATCTAAAGCCGAATAATGGTGAAAACGGTGGTGAAGTTGAGGTAATAAAGGGAGGAAACAAAGTAATTGAGAAAGCGATAAAAGAAGGATCAGCTTATATAGGAAGATCCACTTATGTTATGGGTGGGGGAAGAAATCAAAGTGACATTTTAAAAGGAATCTTTGACTGTAGTAGCTTTGTACACTATGCATTTAACAAGGCAGGTTTATCCCTTGGGAATTTAGCCTCCACAACAACAGACACGCTTGTTGTGCGCGGAAAAAAAGTCAAATATTCAAATATAAAAAGAGGCGATTTAGTATTCTTTGATACCTACAAAGTAAATGGCCATGTTGGGATTTATCTTGGAAATGGTGAATTTTTAAATTGTCAAAATAGCTACGGTGTTAGTGTGGCAAAGATGAACAATAGTTATTGGAAAAGTCATTTTAATGGTGTCGTTGTTCGTATTACAGAGTAAAGGAGGGGAACACAGAAAAATGAAAATTAAATTTAAAACTGTAGGTGCAAAATATAAAGTTTCTACAGGTGTAATTGCAATGATCCTGCTGTTTTTCTTATCCAGCAGGATCATTTTTGATTCGCCGTTTGAAGAAGAAAATACAAAACTAAACACCCCTGTGAGTATAAATAACATGACTGTGGAAATGACAGATCGAACTTATTTTTCAGACAATCATATGCTTGAAATTGATTTTATGATTACAGATTCTCTGCAAGATATTCCTCCGAAATTAGATGCTGTTGTTAAGGAAAAATCTAATAAGAGAAAGAAATATCGTCCTGAAATCATCAAGATTCGTGATGATTTTTATGTGTTGTTTGTAAGAGATATTCCGGAAGATTGGACAGCAGTTTCAGTTCAATTGACTGATGAAAATGATGAAGATTCAAACTCAATTGGGTCCAGCAAAAAATTATATTCTTCAGCTGCTGACACGAAAACTTTGGATGTTTTTGTGAAAAGAAATAAAGATTATTATGAGGCAAAATATATAGATTTAAAGATCAAAAATAATAAGAAATTGATTAGAGAAGAAGAGAAAAAACAGAAAGGGTATGGTGTTGAAATCACTCAATTAAACTCACGGATCACGTCTTTAAAAGAAGATAAGGAGTACCAGATTGGTAAAGAAAAAGAGGAAACAGAATCACAAATTTCATCCAATGAAAGCAAAATTTCTTCAAAAGAAGAGGCCATAAAAACAAGCAAAGAAACGCTGAATGAACTTGAAAAACGAAATGAGTTATTGAAGAAAAGAAAGAGCGATCTCGTCATCGGGGATTAGATTTCAAGGTGAAATACAGTTGATTGTCGTGAGCATAAATTGAAAATTTATGTGCTTTTTGATTTAAATCACCTAATTTATGGTTACACATAAACATTTTGTTTATGTGCATTGGGCAATAAATCTGGTACCACGACAAAACAAACCGCACTGCGGTTTCACCATGGGAATGGTGCCAGTTTCCCCTTATGCTCTTTCCTTTTCCACCCCCTCCTTCCTTCGGAATCGGGGGCCGGTTTTTTGCTGCCGCAAAAAACCTTGGAAAAAGAAACACTTTTTTTGAACAGATCATTGCAACATAAAGTGCCAAAACTGATTAAAAGGAGCGTTCACATATCCCCGATATCAA
>NZ_DALZYO010000069.1:0-13917 GCF_031988165.1 Neobacillus sp. | reverse complement strand
TCTCGTTTCCTCCTGTTACTCACTCTTACGTTGTTATCTATTTACTCACTAAAAAATAGTCAACTTGATTGACTACAAAGTGCATAGTACAATGGAATTCAAATAAAGTCAACTTAGTTGACTTTATTTAAGGAGGTTTATGTATGAATCACCAAGTATTTAATGAATTGGATCTTACATCACTTTTGTCATTATCTTTTCGTGCATTGATTGATGAACTACATGACAGATTGAGGGAATTAGGGTTTGGAGATATTAGACCTGCACATGGCTTTATGTTTAAATGTATCACACCTAACGGAGCAACAGGTATAGAACTAGCTGAGTATTTAGGAATTACCAAGCAGGCTGTAAGTAAAATGGTAGATTATCTTGAGAAAAGTGGTTATGTTGTGCGCCAAACTCATCCTACTGATAAAAGGGGAAAAATTATTGTTTTGACCGAACGAGGTTGGTTAGTAGTAAAAGCAAAAGAGAAGATACTAACTGAGATTGAAGGAGGCTGGAGTAAAAACATAGGTACTGAACGAATGCAAATGCTCAAAGAAGATTTATCAAAATTAGTTTTCGAAGAAAATGCAGGTAAATTATCATCGAGGTTAAGACCTGTCTGGTAAAAAATGAACTTATTAAGGGGACTTTTAAGCGTACCTGCAACTTCATTTTAAAATGTATTAAATAAGATGAAATGATATTTGAAGGGAGAAATGTTTTTTGGAAACTAATATGATTCAAAAAGTAGGACAAATTGGGGTACCAGTTAAAGAGTTAGATAAAGCAATCCATTTTTATAAAGATAAACTGGGTCTTTCCCTTTTATTTAATTCAGATAGTATGGCGTTCTTTGAATGTAACGGTCTTCGTCTGCTCCTAAGCCTCCCTGAAAAAGAGGAATATGCTCATTCTAGTTCAGTCATTTATTTTCAGGTTGAAAATATTAAAGAAACTTATGAGAATTTAATAGGTAAGGAGGTTACTTTTATCGATGAACCACATATCGTAGCGAAAATGGGACAAATGGAAACTTGGATGACGTTCTTTAAAGACACGGAAGGTAATACTCATGCTTTAATGAGTGAAGTTCAAGTTTAATGAAAAGTATAGAGAGACCGTCTAATATGAACGGTCTCCCTCGTTTTTTATAAGCCTATTTTATATATTGAATATCTTATGCACTTTCTAGTTGAAACATTGATGCAGCATGCCATTCATAAAGAAACAAGGTAGAGAATAAAGTCTCTACCTTGTTTCTTTTGTTTATGTAGAAGTTGAATATACTCCGCATTTTTTCAAAAGTTATCCTCAATAAAATCTGGAATGTTTGCACTAAAATGGTTCATCTGTGAACTTACCTTTATGGCAGAATTCACAATAAACATCTGATGGTGCATTGTTGTTTTTACCGTTTACTTCTGGCTTTTTATTATCGTGACAAACAAAACACTTTTCTCTTTCTTTACTTGTTCCTGAATTATATCGGTGAGTATCGGTTAACCATGTGTAGCGGTCTTTGTGATTAGCTGGACTATACGCATGACAGGTGCTACAGAAATGATTACTGCGAGATTCTTTTATTAAAGTGTGTAAGTCTTTTTTATAGGTAACCTCTTTTTGGTTTTTAGTTAACAACAATTTTATATCCTGTTTTTCCAGGTTTTTCATCCATAATGAGTTTTGATGACAGTTTAGACACCGATTAAGGTCATTTCGAGCAGTCTCCCCGTGTAGTTGGCTCCAGCCATGATTTTCATGATTTTTTGGTTTCTTGATTGTTTGATGGCAAGTGAAACATTCCATTGAAATTTTTACATCGGTTTGCTCTTTACCAATCGCTTCAAGAATGACCTTTTGCGTATTTTCAGGTATTTCCCTTTCAAATACGCCTGCTTTCATTTCAGGTGTCTCTTTAAAGACCTCTTCTACCTTTTCTTTCTGTTCCTTACCAAGGTCTATTTTCGGCAAACTATAGGTGATATCCTTCCACGGCTTTTTGCCTTGGTTAACTTGATTGTGACAATCAATACAGGTTCCCATGTTTGGCTTTACGTATTTTTCATCCATCAGCTTTTTGGAGTTTTTCTTTGTCCAAGCAAAGTATGTAGTAGAATCATTAATTCCCCTCTCGACCACCTTAGCATGGACAATTCCGCTATGACAGGTGATACAAGGAATTCCCTTTTTAATATGGCCTTTATGATTGACTTTTAAATCTCCTGTTGCGGTGACTAAGCGATTTCTCGAGTGACACTGTTCGCAGTTCTCGTTTGATACCGCCACCTTCGGTACAATCGGGTCAGGTGGTCCAACGATGTGGTTATACACTTCTTTTAGTATTTCTACTTTATTTTCAACCAAATTGCTTGTTCCAGGTTTATTATGGCATTGAATACATTGGATTTGATTATGAGCACTTTCCTGAAAGGTAACATGTTCAGGTGCCATTTCATGACAAGAAGAACAAAAGGACGTTGTTGAGGTAAAGCTAATCGCTCCATATAAAAAACAAATCACGGCAATAAATGTCATTAAAGAAAGGACAAGTAGCCTCCAACGTTTAATCCGATTTTTTGCTTTTTTCTCTTCTCTACTAGTGGTATCTGAATCTCCTACATCTGGATTTTGTCCAGGCTCGACAGCTTGTTTCTTTTTCCAATAAGCCATGGTAATCCCCCCTCTTACAGATAGTATCTTACCAGAATCGTCCTTACCATATAGACGTTTTCAAAAAAATGTCACATTTTAAATATTTTTCTATTTCCAATAAGAAGGTGGTGTTAACCCTTGTTTTTCCTAAAATTTAGGTCCAAAGTTTAATCGTAAAGTAGGGAATGATTCCTTATTTATTTCTCATAATTTCAAAGGACACAATCCCCAACTCCTTTGTTTCAAAACAGTTTTATCGGTTGATAGGATCTTCTACTGTACAACCCAAAACGTCTAACCATATTAAAATGCTTAGGGCATTATTAAAATACAAAATACCCTACAATTAAATACCTAAAAGAAGTGGAGTATCTGATATAGAGAAAGAGCTAACTTTTTAAATGAAGGTTAGCTCTTTCTTAATTATTTTATATATTTCAATATTGTTTACACTATAAATCACCAAAAAACCTCATTTAGATATGATACGGTTCACCGTAACATATCTAAATGAGATTTAGTTATTTTATTACAACAAAATTACAAGGGGATGTCCAAAAAGATAATTTTCCACTCTAGTTTTTGCCAAGCCAATCATATTACAATTACGTTAAAAAGCCCCTACGGTAGTTTCTAGACGTTAGATCGTCCTTATTTCAACAGTAGTAGGGGCTTTCTCGGTAACTTTTAGAATTAAACGTGGAAACATTAGTCCAGGTATAATGTAGTTCAAACTAGTTTCCAAATCCCGTAGGTTTTAACGGTTTGGCGCAGTCTATCCTTTTCCCCTTACTTTAAAAGGTCATATACCATCCTATTAATTCCTTCTTCGCGCTTTCCGTAATCCATGTTGCAGGAGGCACTTCCTCGTACTATTCAACTTAAGTTCCTACTATTAGTAGGAGTTAATAAGGCGCGGTGGGAATTATCAAGCTTATGCCAAAGTTGTTCAGGACTATGGCTCCGCATAAAAGACTATTCTTTTCCCGCCATAACGCGAAAATCGAGGAACCTTACTTATGGTTTCTAAGGATATGCTCGATTCGCTTTTCCGGCACGACCCAGATCGCGGCAACGAGTATGTAAAAGAAACCGGATAACCAAGGACTTACATATGCGGTCAATATGGCGAGCAAGTAGAGGAAAGGAGATATTTTCACCTTCAAGTCATTGCCCATCGATGTAACAAAAGCGGAATCGCTGGAATGTTGGCTAATGATCGCAAGCTGGAGCAGCCAGTAAGAGGTCGCAGAGAGCAGAAGAATGATGCCGTACAACGCAATTGGCGCAGGTGCAAAATGGCTTTCCCCCATCCAAGCGGTCGTGAACGGAACAAAGGATAACCAGAAGAGTAATATTAAGTTGAGCCACATCAGCCGTCCATTCATTGTTCGAATCATGTGTAGCAGATGATGATGGTTGTTCCAGTAGATGCCGACATACACGAAACTGAAGATGTAACTGAGAATCTTCGGACCAAGTGCAATTAATGAATGCCAGTCGTGGCCTTCCGGTACTTTGAATTCTAGCACCATGATCGTAATGATAATCGCCAGAACTCCATCGCTAAACGCTTCCATTCGATTCGGTTTCATTTGCAGATCTCCTATTTATCGCCTCTCGTTTTTTTAACTATTTTTTCTTTAGTTATATCTGAATCTATTTCGTAATGTCAAGAACAATTTTCATCAATTCACGAGACTACAATTTCAATGTGATTGGTATCCAAAGCAACAGAAGGAATAGACTCTGAACTCAATACAACTACCGATTACCACTTATTTTACAGGTGCGAAAGCTGAAATATAAGTAATGTATTAAAAGGACTTTTTTATTATAAAAATCACAAATAAAAAGTGGAAATAATCTTCCCGTTTCACGGACAGCCTTGAATAAAAACCTCATTTATTTATGATACGGTTCACCAAAGTTAATTCTAAACTGTTAAAAGTTCGATTAAAGAAAATTATTTCAAAGATTTTATTAAATCCCATCATATTATGAAAAATCACAAGTGTTTATAAAATTTGGCTTTTTTCGCCAAATACTGTTGCTTTTCTTACTAAATCTGCCTAATTCCTTTGATTCGGATGAAAATATTTATTCGCTTCATGATTTTAAAAGCAAATTCCACCAATTTTTCTTTAAAAGATCCTTCGATATTTAGATTATCAGCGACATTTAGGATATATCAGCGAGTTTGTTGTTTTTATCAGCGAGTTTTATGATATATCAGCGACTTTGTTACTTATATCAGCGAATCGACGGGTAATTGTCAGATCATCCATACATTTCAATAAAAGCAACAACCTAAAGAAGAGCCTAAAATTCCACCACGATATAATGCGAGTTTAATGATAGAAATGAAAGGCAGGTTCACTCCAGAATCTGTCTTTTTTATTGTTTTTTTAAAAAACAATAGGTATGAAAACGAGCCTCCTAGGGGATATTTTCTTAAGGGTACTTAAGAGGGGGACATGATGATTTTAAACAATGACCAACTAAGAGCAAGGGCACATGAGTTCGCCCTAACAAATGAATTGAATACAACCAACAAGCTGACTGCACGATATTGGCCTGCATTTCGATCGGATGTGTCTAGCCTGCATGAATTCGCGGAGCAATTAGGCAACACCATCGTAGGGTGTAAACAACCGGCGGAAGATTGGCTGATTGATCACATAAACTTTATCGAGACACAAGCTAAAGTGGTTCTTCGCGAACTTCCCCGAGCTACACTTAGACAATTGCCCAAATTACGATTTACCGGTATGCCGCGAATATACGCCTTGTGCAACGATTATCTTGAGCATGTGGATGGACGCTATGATACAAACTCGTTCGAATGTTATCTTTCCTCGTATCAGGAAGTTTCTGTCCTTAAGGATGTGGAATGTTGGGCGTTACCTAGTGCAATAAGAGTGATCCTCATTCAACGGTTGGCGGTATTGATGCGTGAGATTCGCCATCGACATGAGGTATGCCATTCGATTACTTCCTTGTTAGATCAGATAGAGGGAAAGAATTTGTCTGACACTAAAATACGTACTTTATTGGAACAAGAAACGCATAAAAAAGCATTGGGACCCATCGAGATCGTCCATTTCGTCAAACATTTAACTGAATGGGAGCCCAATATTCAGATTGTTCACGACTGGCTTCGAGCTCATGTAGAGAATAATGAATCGAGTCTGGAGCAAATGGTTTCGCTGGAACATCAACTTCAAGCAGAACTACAAGTGACCTGTGGCAACTTAGTCCAAAGCCTGCACATTTTAGAGCGTCTCCCATGGCGGTTGACGTTCACAAGAATTTCTTATGTGGAAAAAATCCTCCAAACTGATCGTGAGTATAAACGGCTAGATTTGGCAAGCAGTGACTTACTTAGGGGGCGTGTTACCACTATTGCAAAGCAACTGAAGGTTCCAGAAACGTTAGTTGCCCAAACTGCGATACGCCTAGCTAAGCCGCAACATGGAGACTTAGATCAAGTAGAGGTATTATCTCGCAAGTCCTATCTTGCCTATTATTTGCTCGATCCTCACGGCATCAAGGACTTACGAACAGAACTCAGCAAGATAGCTCGTCCGCGCGTTCTGCCACAGCTTGCCATTCGACGCCAGCCGTCGCTTGTTTATTTATCTTGCCTTATTTTATTGTTTGTTGCGTTGTTACTGTTGGCTGGGGGATGGGTAACATCTGGATTGGCCGTTCGTCCTATTTCTTGGCTTGCTATTGTTGCAGCCCTTATGTTTCCCGTCAGTGAATGGGTTATCACCATTGTTCATGAAGTTATCTGTAAATGCTGCCGACCTACCCCGCTACTTCGTTTTGATTTTTCTGAAAGGCTACCCGAAGAGGCTCGAACAATGGTCGTTATGCCGATTATTTGGTCGAGTGTTGAAGAAGTGGATGATGTTGTCAAAAGGCTTTTAGTTCACTATCATGCAAATCGTCAACAGAACATCCATTTTGGGATACTGGCAGACTTTTTGGATGCATCGACCGAATCATTGTCATCCGATGAAAGAATAATCGCACATGCAATCGAACAAATTGATGCTTTAAATAAGAAGTACGGGACCGATAAATTTTTCTTATTTCACAGATCTCGTCTTTACAATACAGTTGACCAAATTTATATGGGCTGGGAACGCAAACGCGGCAAACTTGTTGAATTCGTCGAGCTTCTTTCTGGGAGTGAGCAAACTAGTTATTCCACGATATATGGGCAAACAGACGTGCTGAAGAACATTCGATATGTTTTTACAAGCGATCACGATACACAGCTTCCTATTGGCGTCGTTAGCCGCCTGGCTGGTACGATTCATTTTCCATATAACCGACCGCGGCTTAATAAGGCAGGGACACGCGTGGTGGAAGGGTTTGGTATCCTTCAGCCTAGAATTGGCGTGAGTTTTGAGTCAACACAAAATTCACGTTTTGCGGCCTTATGGGCTGGAGAACCGGGGATTGATCCTTATGCTTTTGCGGTCTCGAATGCCTATCAGGATTTATTTGGGCAGGGTATCTTTGTCGGTAAAGGCATCTTTGACGTGGATGTATTTCGAAAGATTCTGGTGAACCGAATACCAGATCAACATGTGCTTAGTCATGATTTACTTGAAGGGGGCCTCCTGCGCACTGGCTTGACTTCTGACATTGAAGTCGTGGAGTCACATCCAAGTACATTTTATTCTTACCAAAATCGTGCTCACCGCTGGATTCGTGGGGATTGGCAGCTGATCAAATGGTTGGGTGTGCAATGCCAAGATCGTTATGGTGAGAAAAGAAGGGTGGATTTGGATGGGCTGACCCGTTGGCAAATCATTGATAATTTACGACGCAGCCTGCTGGCACCTGCCCTGTTAATCGTTGCCATTCTAGGACTATCCACGCTTCCCGGCCGGAGCTGGGTGTGGGAAACCATTGTGGTATTAACGATTTTCCTTCCATTTCTACGTGCTGTCTTATCAGCGCTCCTTGGCCGGCACTTAAGCCGTACCCTTGGCGTGAGTTTTATCCAAAGTGGTATCCAGCTAATGATCCTTCCTTTTTCTGCTGTGCTTTCTTTAGACGCTATTCTACGAACGCTTTACCGCTTATTCGTTAGTCGACGCAATTTACTAGAGTGGATTACCTTTGCCCAGGCGGATCACCATTCCAAAAAAGGGCCAGTTCTGATGTTTGCACCACTAGGTTATCTGGTCATTACCTTGTTTGCTGTCCTTTCCTGGCTTTCTGACAGCTTTTTTGACCGTATGATAGGTGTTGTGGCACTTTGCATTGGGCTAATTGCCCGGCCGGTCATCCAGCAATTGAACCGGCCAAAAATAGTTGATAATCGATCATGGGTGAAGGAAACACGTTCAGAACTGAAAGAATTGGCCTTTAAAATCTGGTCCTTTTATGCACGATATGTGACGGAAGAAGAATCGTGGCTGCCGCCCGACAATGTCCAGTATCATCCCAAGGAGATTATCGCCCATCGTACATCACCGACCAATATTGGACTTTATTTAGCAAGTGTCGTTGCTGCTCGAGATCTGGATTTCATCGATACAGCAACAATGATTAAACGGATCAAATCAACAATGGTGACACTTGAACGGATGGAAAAATGGAATGGGCATTTATTGAACTGGTATGATACACGTTCATCGGATCCTCTTTTTCCTAAATACGTTTCCACGGTTGATTCCGGAAACTTTGTTGCCTACCTTATGGTTGTACGACAAGGCCTGCTTGAATGGGGACAGCGCGAGGAGGCTTATAAGTCCGATATTGACCACTTGACAGAAGATATCGACCAATTTATTGAACAAACTAATTTTCAGTCGCTGTATAACCCAGATGAGCGCCTATTCTGTCTTGGTTATCATGTTGATTCAAACCAAAAAGATACCACTCTATATGATTTGCTGGCTTCAGAAGCACGACAAGCGAGTTTTGTCGCTATCGCCTTGGGGCAAATTCCGATTTCTCATTGGTTTACCTTAGGCCGGACGATGACCATTTCAAGAAAATGCAAGACGTTGTTATCTTGGTCGGGCACGATGTTTGAGTATTTGATGCCCAGTCTGATTATGCGGACCTACCGGAACACAATCTGGGATTCTACTTATCAAGGTGTTGTTCATCGGCAGCAGGAGTATACGGATAAATATCAGGTCCCATTTGGGATTTCAGAAAGCGGCTATTATGGGTTCGATTATCAAATGAACTACCAATATCGGGCTTTTGGTGTTCCAGGACTGGGACTTGATCGTGGTTTGGAGCAGAATTTAGTCATTGCCCCGTATGCGACAATTATGGCATTACCTTATGCAGGTCCAGCTGGTCTCACCGCCTTGAAAAAGTTTGAAGACTACGATGCGAAAGGCGAATTTGGTTTTTATGAAGCGGTTGATTTTACAACTGTAAGACTACCAAAAGGCAAGCGATATCAAGTTGTTCAGAGTTACATGGCTCACCATCAAGGTATGAGCATGCTAACCCTTATCAATTTATTGGCGGATGAAATCATGGTCAAACGCTTTCATGAGGATGCACGTGTATGTTCAGCAGACTTGCTTTTACAAGAGCGCATCCCTAGTAAGGCGGCGTTAATTGAAGAGCCAATCGGGTTCCATTCGAATTTCACTGATTTTGATGCTCAGTTGGACAATATGGAGCGGACTTATACGAAACCGACCATTGTTCCAGAAGTAAACATAGTGTCAAATCATCGCCTGACCAGTATAAACACGAGTGATGGAACAGGGATGCTTACATGGAATGGACTTGCTGTCACAAGATGGCAAGAAGATCCAATAATGGATACGTCAGGCCCAATTATTTACATTCAGGATGTCCTTTCTGAAGATCTTTGGAGTATTACAAGATTTCCTTGTCAGGGAGATGAAGACACAAAAACGGTGTTCCGTCTCGATAAAACGACCTTTGAAGGGACCTATCGTGACATCTCAGCTAAACTTGAATTAACTATATCTCCAGATAGTGACGCAGAGGTTCGGCGTCTTCAATTAGTCAATAACAGCGACGAGGAGCGAATACTAGAAGTAACCTCATTTCTAGAAATAGCGCTTGCAAGCCCATCGGCAGACCGTGCACACCCAGCATTCAGCAAGTTATTTATCGAGACAAGCCACGATGAACAGTCAGAATGCTTATTGGCAAAGAGACGTGCGCGAGAAGATGATGAGTCCGAGACATGGTGTGTTCACACTGTCTATGTGGATGGTACCGAAGCAGGAGATTACGAATTTGAAACAGATCGAGCAAAATTTATAGGACGTGGTTATTCACTTAAAGCGCCAAAGGCGATGTATTCACGGCTACATGGATCAACTGGTTCAGTAGCGGATCCAGCGTTTGTGATGAGACGCCGCCTTCAATTGGCACCAAGGGAATCAGCCACCGTATATTTCGTGACGGGTATCGCAGAAAGTCGAGAAAAAGTGCTGGATACGATGAATCAATTACGTGAACCGCAGCAAGTAGCAAATATGTTTCATTTAGCCTGGGTACGTTCGCAAATCGACCTCAGGCACATGCATCTAACGGCAAAACAGGCAACTGAGGCACACCTATTGGCGGGGCGTCTCCTTTATACTCCACCTCTCTCGGATGTGCGTCGGGAGGCTATCGCCCAAAATGCATTAGGTCAGTCTGCCTTATGGTCACATGGAATTAGCGGAGACGTGCCAGTCGTAATGGTGACTGTCAACAACTTAGCCGATTTACCGTTCGTTATTCTTTTAGCACGCCAACATCAATATTTATGTACCCAAGGACTGGAAATCGATCTTGTGGTACTGGATGTGACAGTTGGTGGCTATCAGGACCAGCTGATGAATCGTTTACGTGATCAGTTAGCATCGCGGGGAATTGGAGAAATGAAGCGAATTGTAGGTTTAAAGGAGTCTCAGCTCCAAGAGAATGAACGCAATCTCCTCTATGCAGTGGCGCGTGTTTTACTTCGGGCTGGAGGTCCAAGTTTGCCTGCCCAATTGCGATTGGATGAAGGAGAGGTACGACCTTTACAAGAACAGCCTGTGTCAAAGCAAACCTTTCAGCGTAATAATGAACCAGTTCGTATTTCGGCAGAGCGAGAATTTTTCAATGGTTGGGGCGGTTTCGTTGAAAATGGTCGGGAATATCAACTACATGTTCAAGAAGGGAATTACCTGCCGAAGCCATGGAGTAATGTTCTAGCAAATCCACACTTCGGATGCTTACTCACGGATTTTGGCACTGGGTATAGTTGGTGGCGTAACTCTCGAGAGTGTAAACTGACACCTTGGACGAATGATCCTGTCCTTGACCAACCTGGCGAGTGCCTTTATTTAAGCGACCTCGATACGAATCAAATCTGGTCAGCCACGCCAAAACCAGCAGGTAATGGGCGTACTTACAAGGTTACTCATGGGAAGGGATTTAGCCGGTTTGAACTTCTAGACGGAGATATCGTGCATTCGATGGAAACGACTGTTCCACTGAATGATCCACTAAAACTAATCCAGCTTCGTCTTCACAATAAAAGCAAAGCATTAAAGCGAATTTCCATTACCTATTACGTTGAGTGGGTTATTGGGGTGTTGAGAGAAGCACAGGCTCCGTACATTGTTTCTGAGTGGGATCAGGATGATAAAGCCTTACTTTCCCGTAATACGTACCAAGAGACCTTTCGTGAGGCAATCAGCTTTTTACACTTTTCAATGCCTAATAGTAAGAAGAAAACATCGGAACAGGCGTTTTCTTGGACATGTGACCGGCAAGAATTTATTGGTCATGGTGGGACATTGGAATGCCCTTCAGCACTTTTAGCAGAAAAATTGTCGAAGCGGACAGGGACATTTTCGAATACTTGTGGAGCGATTCAGACTGTGGTTGAACTACCTCCAGAAGAAGAGGTAACCGTCACCATCCTGCTTGGCTGTGCGTCTTCAAAAGAAGAAGTACATTCGCTGATTAGAAAGTATAGTCAACCATCTGCCTATGAGGATGCGTTTTCGAGTGTGACGCGTTATTGGGAACGCCTACTTGGACAGGTTCAGATAAAGACACCAGATCGGGCAATGGATATCATGATGAACGGTTGGCTATTATATCAAACACTTTCTTGTCGATTGTGGGCCCGCACTGCCTTTTATCAAGCTGGAGGGGCATTTGGTTTCCGCGACCAGCTCCAGGATTCGCTAGCGTTCTTACATGCAGACCCTTCCATTACAAGAAAGCAGATACTCATTAATGCTGCCCATCAATATCAAGAGGGGGATGTCCAACATTGGTGGCACGAAGAAACGCATAAAGGAATAAGAACGAAATTTTCAGATGATTTATTGTGGCTTCCTTACACTGTATCTCGTTATATAGAACAGACGGGTGATAATGATGTCCTCAACGAGAAAATTCCCTTTCTTTCCAGCGAAGTCCTGCAAGAAGGTGAACTGGAGCGGTACGAAGATACTGTTGTATCTGACGAATGGGGTTCAGTTTTAGAGCATTGCCTGCGGGCCCTTCACCATGCTTTGAACTTTGGTGAACATGGAATCCCGTTGATGGGAATTGGCGACTGGAATGATGGCATGAGTCGAATCGGTGCTAAAGGGCGTGGCGAGAGCGTCTGGCTAGGGTGGTTCTTACTTGATATTCTTAAACGGTTTTCGAGATTTCACAATGGTATTATTCCGCCTGATTCCGTTGCACAGTTTGAAAAAGTATTGCATGAATTGGTGCAACACCTAAACCATCATGCATGGGACGGTGCTTGGTTTCGCCGTGCATTTACCGATACGGGGACATGGATTGGGTCGAGTAGTAACAAGGAGTGTCGAATTGATGCTATTGCTCAGTCATGGGCTACCATCTCGCAAGGAACTTCTGCCGATCGCCAGTTGCGGGCAATGGCTTCGTTTGACCGTGAACTAGTCGATCGCGATTTGAAGCTTGCCCGGTTATTGACAAAACCATTTGATGTGACTAAACCTAGTCCAGGTTACATTCAGGGCTATCCTCCGGGAATTCGCGAGAATGGCGGACAGTATACACATGGTGTCATTTGGGGAATTGTTGCTTGGGCCATGTTAGAGCGGAATGATAAAGCATTTGAGCTTTTTTCAATGCTCAATCCGATCACACACACCCAAACTTTTCGCGACGTGCAAATATATGAAAATGAACCATATGTGATGTCAGCGGATGTGTACACGGCAAATCCTCATCAAGGTAGAGGCGGATGGTCTTGGTATACGGGAGCCTCGGGCTGGATGTACCAGGCAGGATTGGAGTATGTATTGGGACTCAAGCTTCAAGAAGATCAGCTATATATTCAACCTTGTGTTCCTTCTGAATGGAAATCGTTCACAGTTGACTACCGTTATGGAAAGACAACTTATTCGTTTGAGGTCTTTTGCAAACAAGAACACGGAGTTCCAGTAAAATGGGTGGTTGACGGGAAGGAAATCGTGAATCAGTCTTACCTGCAGCTTGTTGATGACGGTCAAGACCACCAAGTTGTTGTTCATCTCGGTTTGCGCCCTTCTAGTACTGTTGGATAGTGGCAAAGGTGAAAGCCAAAGGATGATGGTGTTCTTTTTGCTTTATACCAAACAAAAAAAGAGGGGATTTTCGCCAATAGAGGTCATTAACGACCGAAACGGTGAAAAAAGATCGGAAACGGTAGCCAATCGGGGTTATTGGCTACCGAAACCGTGAAAAAATAAAGAGCGCGGTAGCCAATAGAGGTCATTGGCGACCAAAACGGTGAAAAAAGATCGGAAACGGTAGCCAATCGGGGGTATTGGCGACCGGAACCGTGAAAAAATAAAGAGCGCGGTAGCCAATAGAGGTTATTGGCGACCGGAACCGTGAAAAAAGAAAGAGCACGGTAGCCAATAGAGGTCATTGGCGACCGGAACCGTGAAAAAATAAAGAGCGCGGTAGCCAATAGAGGTTATTGGCGACCGGAACCGTGAAAAAAGAAAGAGCACGGTAGCCAATAGAGGTCATTGGCGACCGGAACCGTGAAAAAATAAAGAGCGCGGTAGCCAATAGAGGTTATTGGCGACCGGAACCGTGAAAAAAGAAAGAGCACGGTAGCCAATAGAGGTCATTGGCGACCGGAACCGTGAAAAAATAAAGAGCGCGGTAGCCAATAGAGGTTATTGGCGACCGGAACCGTGAAAAAAGAAAGAGCACGGTAGCCAATAGAGGTCATTGGCGACCGGAACCGTGAAAAAATAAAGAGCGCGGTAGCCAATAGAGGTTATT
>NZ_DALZYO010000068.1:0-14213 GCF_031988165.1 Neobacillus sp. | reverse complement strand
TGTTGGATAAGCATAAAGAAAAACTTTTAGACGGGAATTTCTTTATGCTTTTATTGTATCACCATACCCCACAATTTATTTTTATCTTTGTGGGGTATACACAGTTTTTTTGTGGGGTATACACAGTTTTTTTGTGGGGTATACACAGTTTTTTTGTGGGGTATTATCCTGTTAAACCTTGATAATACTGACTTTATCACCGCGCAAAAGAACAAAAGATTAAAATATAAAAGATAAACTTATAATAGGCTGCGCCTTTTTCATGCTGAAAAATAAAATCAGAAGATTGACCATACCTAATTTATGACCGCTGTTTTTAAGGCCATATAAGCGCTTTTGAGCGCAATTAAGCATCATCCATATAAAATACTGTATGTAACGAATAAAACGCCATAAAAGACTTACAAGGAGCTTTTTATGGCGTTCTATTCGTTATAGGTGTTTTCTCGCAGAATATGATTAATGACTTACTAACCCATAATATTTTATCTACATACGAGTTTAACGTATCTATTCACAATCAAATCACTAGTCTATTCTGAAAATCGGATGACTAAAAACAGTAATGACTAATCATTTTATTAAATGGCCATCGATCACAAAATAATGGCATTAAATCTTAAAAAAGTTGGATGTACAAGCAATTATTTGCAAGGATCATAACCGAATGAAATGAGGGCAATGCGCACTTACACTCTTGACACCTGTCAAGAGTAGTTTGCCAAGGATTTCATCCTTGGTTTTTCCTTGTCTCAGAAGGCTAACGCCAACCATTAATTAATTACATTATGCAGGATCCAATGGCTATAAGATAAGCGAGCACTCATCGTAATTAACCATGGATGATTCACCTCAAAAATTTGAATTTCCGTTTCTAAATACAGAAGTGTTTTACCATGATTAAAGGTTAAAATTGGTGCTGGGAAATCGGGTCTGGTCGCAACCTGATGTACACTTTGCCGTGAGTTCATCTCCCAACGGTCTTTTAAGTCTTCTCGTGATAAAAGTTTTGGCAACTGTTCTTTCTCAACTAACACTTGTTTTTTGAGTTGTGTCGTTAATTCTTCCTTAGCCGCATTGGGATGCCAATCATTTAAAATATCATATGCGTTATTACCTAAATCTAATTCCATGAATAGTCCTCCTAATATGGCATGGTTACAAAATAAAATATTCACCGCGGATAGTAAACTTTACTATCATCGCCATGAAATACTTCAACGCTCAGATGGTAATAATTATCATAGATACCAGCTTGATACATAGCTTGCGTGATGTTGTGTAGCATGGGCGGTTCTAAGATACGTTCACGTAGCAACCAGAAATGTTCATTATCATTTTGAATAAACACACAGCACCGTTTATCTTTCACATTAAACACACGGATTTCACGGCCGTCATCATAGCGAATAATAGCTTGTAAGGCTAAATTAGTATTGGTCATATACTCATCAAAATTAGTCATGATTCATCACCAAAATAATGATCGAGTAATAGATAACCCAGTAAGTCAGTATCCCCGGTATTATCTATGGTGGCGTCAAAATGAACAAATACGGGCTAATTCAGGGAGATTAGTTGGCGTTATTACCCAAAATCAATTTGATCTAACATTGTTTCGCGACTTGCTTGATCTAACCCGAGATAAGTAAGCGTCATAGCCTCACTCGAATGATTCAATAAGTGCATGACTAAACCAATATTATAGTTTGATTGCGTATAAACGCGATAGGCACCTGTTTTACGCATGGTGTGTGTGCCCAGATAGTTAATTCCTAATAGGTCACCAACACGTGCCATCACCTTATAAAACTGCTTCTCTGTGATATGTTGATCTGGATGGGACGTTGAGGGAAATAACCAATCCGAAGTGATATTCTGTTGGACTAGCCAATCATGATATTGCAGCAAGTCTTGTTGCACAGGCTTTAAATATAATGTATTTGCTTTACCAGTCTTTTTATCATGAATAAAGGCCGTGTGTTTAACAGATCCATCTGGATTATAGACATCGGATTTCTTTAACGTCATCACATCACTCACCCGCAGCAAGGTGGCCTTGCCGACTTGAAAGATAGTGTAATTACGGCGACCCGCCCGAAAACTATCTAATAAGGTGTCTTGTACCATTTTTAAGACGTTAGAGTCTTTTATTGGCAGTACGATTTGTTGAACCATAGTTAAATTACCACCTTTCAAAGGTCACTTTATTGTTAGTTAAATGAGCTAGTATTTGTATCTTTTTATATAATGCATCTTTAGAAAAATTAACGTAGACATGATATTTACTTGAGTCTATAGCTTTAGTTAATTTAGTACCTTTCCCTGACACGCGCTCTAGCGTCCCTAGTATTTGTACAGTATTTGGTTCAGTCGAATTTATTAAATCTGTTAATTTAGATATATCTGATGACAGAACAAGTGTAGATACTAATTTAGTAAAGACGTCTCTGTAAGAGCTTCCTGTATAATGCTGTCCACCAAATAAAATCGAGATAGTATCGTTGTCTAGAATAGGGTCCAACCGATTAAATTTGGTATCATCACTAGCAAATAAGTCAATATTTGCGATATCTATCAATACCCTTTCCACTTTCGATAACAAGGATAAGGCAGAAAATTGGCTTAATTTATCAATATAGCTCTGATTACCTTGGGTATTATTATCTAGTTCGATTTCTGCACGTTTCATTTTTTCAATTATTTTTCGTTCTAGCAGATCTAACTGTGCTTTTGATAAATGGCCATCTTCACGGCCAAAAAATATTAATTTATTCCACCAAGGCTTATTAATATAATGTTGCTGCAACCGATTAAAAATAGCATTTGATGCTTGACCGATATATCGTTTATCATCACCTAACAATATATAGATACCAGGTTTTTTAGACTCATCAATCAACTGAATGCTAGTTAGATCATCTTTATTCGCAATGACCACAAATGATGGTTCGTCATAGAATATTGAAATATTATCATTCCCGGACTCTCGATTGATAAATATGTGATTGGGCATGTGATCATCGACCTCGTTTTTTAAGTACTATTATATCACCTAACAAAAAAACGGCCCCCATTATCTACTAGTCAGATAATGGGGGGCTGTTTTGATAGTCTTTTTGAGGGGTTATTATATAATTATAACCCCTGTATGGACATGTTTTGTTAATTGAGATTGTATCCGAATTTACGACTTAATAAGGCTTGTTTCCACCAGTTTTCTCTTTCAAAAATATATTTATCTGATGATTTGCCATCCGCAATTTCCAGAATTGAATATTGGAAGTACTGCTTAATATACTCAAAGGATAATTTCTTAAATTCTTCATTACCACCATGACCGGTCAAAACATAGGCCTGCCAACGCCCCCAGATCATGTTAGCTCCATAAGCAGATCCGACATATTGCTTACCTGATTTAGTATCAGTTATTAAATAGATTCCTTTTTGATTCTGTAAAGCGGTGCGCCATTCACGATTGTTACGTGAAATAATTTGATGCAGTTGAGACCAACTCACTGTCACGTTAGCATATCCTGGAAAATCACGCTCAGAAAAGCGATTACTTAAAATTTCAACCACTTCCATTTGATCGATAATGGTTTCTGGAAGTCTAATTAAATTTTGCGACGTGTTGTGAAAGTTTACAATTACACGACCAAAGTACTTTTCGAAAGCTTCTAAGGGACGAGCATCGTACCAGTAATGAAGCTGATCATCAATACTTGGTAATGCCATATTTTCAGACACTTCTTTGACCTGCGTTATTTCTAAAACGTGAGTTAACAACCAGTTATCGCCAGACAGGCGAATTAGACCAATGACCTTCGTACCAACCTGGAAACCTGTCGATTTATTCCCTCGCCAAAGATAATGGCTAATAGGATCATCAGGGTTATTCCTATATCTCTCTAACGGATTTTGTTCGGTATCTTGTCCCCAAGATAAAACCAGACGAATACGGAAATCCGATAGATCTTCAATTGATAATATATCGTTTAATTTAATCACGTTTAATATATACCTTTACTCGCATTTTCAAGGTTACGAGACGTATAGAGTGTTGCCTATTTGATTATGTTAGCGCTATTAGACAAACATTTTTTGTAAGTAACCGTTCTTCTGTTTATTGAGCAAATCTAACTGTCGCTGATGAAGAACGATAGTTTTGTCTAATTGTGTAAAGAATGAACCTATTTTGGCTTGTTCTTCATATTTAGGTGTTGGGAAATTCATCATAGAGAAGTCTTTTCCTGTAATTTGATTAATCGTAGCTCCCAAACTTTTATGGACGGCGCTGATGTCAAGATTATGACACTTAACGATAGCTTACTGCTTGTTGATGGCCTCTACAATATCTTTGGTAGCATCAACAGATTCTCCATCCTCAGTTTCACTTAAAATCACTTCAGCAACAGGTACTAAGCTGTTTTCCAAAGCGTCTATCTCTTCATCGCTCATCCTTATACTCCTTATCCTCACTTAGACCCACCTATCAGGGTCCATTAATCATTATCGCCCCTTTCAAATCTTATAACAACTTTTATGGACCCCAAGAGGACGTATAAATGTTTACTGTTATTAGGTATAAAAGTAGTGAATTAAAGTAAATTATTATGATATTTTCCCCAATGAGAAGAAAATTTGGAATTTTATTCTAAAATCCATTTGGACTTTTCGCCTATTCATGACTCGTTTAAGGCCATCTTTTCTGCCTGTGTCACAACAGTATCAATCGCTTCTGCTGCAAAATCAGGCGGATATCCAAATTGACGTAGCAGTTTCTTAACAGCCACCCGCATTTGCGCACGTGCTGAATCACGTCGTACCCAATCAGTTCCAGTATTCTTACGCACTTCTTCGACCAACTTGGCTGCCAATTGATGCAACTTTTCTTCACCCATTTCTTCACGAGCCTTATCGTGATCGGCTAATGCATCATAAAAAGCAACTTCTTCAGGTGACAAACCGAGTTTTTCACCTTCCTTCTGCGCCTTATTAATATCCTTAGCCATGTCAATTAATTGTCGAATCACAATTTCGGTAGTCAATCCACGGGCGTTGTACGACTCAATTGAAGCTGCCAACATCTCATCAAACTTCTTAGCTTTAACTAAATTTGTACGAGTCAATGCTTTAACTTGTCCCTTTAGTAATCGTTCCAACAAGTCCAATGCCAGATTCTTTTGCGGCATATTCTGAACTTCGTCCAAGAACTCATCAGACAGCAAGTCTAGTTCTGGACGATCCAATCCAAGATCCTTGTATAAATCAACAACTTCACCAGGAATAATAGACTTATCTAGCAGCTGACGCATACGATAGTCAATTGACTTCTCGCCACCGCCTTCACTAGTGACAATCATTTTAATCATGGCATTCTTCAATGCAACAAAGAAGGCTAATTCTTCAGAAATAGTCTGAGCTTCTGATGTCGTAGCGACTAGAGCAAACGCACGTTGTAATTGCGTTACTGTATCACGGAATGCGGTTTGACGTTCAGTTAACTTGTCTGGATCAATAGGTTCAGCATTGTTATATGGAGTTGCGTTTACAGAAAATTCTTCTGGTGAAAGTAAATCGTTCAGCACATTTCGGAATGTTTCAAGTTTCAAAGAACGATCACTGGAATTAAAGTTTGAATAATCAACGCCATATAAATAATCACGTGTAATGATGTTATATTTTTCTTGCATCACACTAATAGCCTTTTCGATGTTAATCCCAGCTTGCTCTTGGTCGGATGGTGAATACTGTTGTAACGCTGATTTCAAATTGTCAGCGATCCCAATATAATCCACAACTAGACCTGAATCTTTGTCCTTAAAAACACGATTAACGCGGGCGATTGCCTGCATCAAATTGTGTCCCTTCATTGGCTTATCGATGTACATAGTATTAGTTGAAGGCGCATCGAATCCTGTCAGCCACATATCAACAACAATAACAATTTTCAACTCGTCAGCATCATTCTTCATACGACGTTGCAAGTGTTCACGTTCCTTCTTGTTCGTGTGGTGCTTAGTTAGATACTCATCATCAGAGGCATTAGCTGTAAATATAATTTTTATCTTACCCTTATCCAAATCGTCAGAATGCCACTCCGGACGCAGTTTCACAATGGCATCATAGATAGCAACTGCGTTTCGACGGGACATAGCTACAATCATACTTTTACCATCTTCAGCCTTTTGACGTGTCTCAAAGTGTTCTACAAAATGTTCAGCTAACTTCTTCACTCGAGGTGCAGATCCAGCTAGTGCTTCAAGGCGTGCATACTTTGCCGTATCTGGATTTTCATCTAAATCATTATCCAGGAACTCGATGACTTCTTCGGTCAATTCCGCTTTATCCAAATCTAGTGGGATAACGTGACCTTCATAATAAATTTTAACTGTTGCATGGTCTTCTACCGCTCGGGTCATATCATAAACATCAATATAATCACCAAATACGGCCCTAGTAGACTTGTCAGACATATCGATTGGCGTACCAGTAAAACCAATGTACGAGGCGTTTGGCAAAGCATCGCGAAGGTACTTAGCGTAACCATACTTAGTTTCACCATCCTTAGAATACTTTGCCCCTAAGCCGTACTGTGTTCGATGTGCCTCATCGGCCATAACAATCACATTGTCACGGTTTGTTAAAACTGGCATGTCGGTCTCGCCATTTTCAAAATCAGGTGAGAATTTTTGCATGGTCGTGAACACAATACCACCAGAATTTACACTCAATAGACGACGCATGTCTTCACGTGAATCGGCCTGATTAGGCTCCTGACCCAAGAATTCACTTGCAGCTGCGAACGTGCCTGACAGTTGATTATCCAAATCGTTACGATCATTGATGACAACTATCGTGGGATTGCCGAGTTCACGACCGACAATTCCAGAGAAAAAGACCATCGACAACGATTTTCCCGATCCTTGCGTGTGCCAAACAACACCAATTTGATTGTCACCCGGTGTCTCAACAGCACGCTTAGCAGATGTCACTGCCTTGTTAACCATATAGTACTGATGATACGCGGCAAGAATCTTGATTGTCTTATCGCCATCTGTTTCAAATATGATAAAGTTCTGAATCAAATCCAACAAAGTGATTGGGTTCATCATTCCTCGAATAAGGCTTTCTAGCTGAAATAGCGGTTTAGAACTACCGTTCACTTCCTCAGGCAACCGCCATTGCATGAATCTCGACGCATTAGCTGTTAGAGAACCAGCTCGTGCCTGAACCATATCAGCAGTAACCAATATTTCGTTATAACGCATGAAATTGGAAATTTCACGTTTGTACGTCTGGAACTGGTTGTAAGCATTTGAAATACCTGCATCTACATTCGACAGGTTCTTAAGTTCAAACGTCACCAACGGTAGTCCATTGATATATAACACAATATCCGGACGACGGTTGTGATCCCCTTGCAAAACAGTAACCTGGTTTGTCACTACAAAATCATTAGATTCAATGTTCTTGAAATCGATTGGTCGCAAAGTCAATGTTCGATTTTCACCATTAACAGAACGTGAAATCTTAACGCCTTCAATTAAGAACTTGTGCATCTTATGATTATCAATCATCATGTCAGGGCTATCTGCAAGACGCTGCATCTGGCGCACAGCCTCACTATAATCGTCATCCGTATATCCTGGATTCAAGCGTTCAAAAGCCAAACGTAAACGACCGGTCAACAAAATGTTGTGTTCATCACTTCCACGCTCTAAATAAATCTGTTCATTGCGTCCGCCATTACTGGTAGCACGCATATCTTGATAACCTTGAGCAACTAACCAATCAATGGCTTGTTGCTCAACATCGTCTTCTAAAGTAAACGAACTTGCACTCATAGTAATTACCTTTCCTATAACCTATGTATCACATTGTACCCCAATATGAAAAGATTCATTTTTGTATGCATTATACTGTTGTAGTAATGGTATATGTGTAGATGATAAGTTACTTGAGGTACCATTTACTTTAAACACCATTGATTGTGATAATCTCACTCCAAATATATTATTTCAGGAGTGAATTATGCAAGCAGAACTATTAACCCAAATCACGGCACTCGTTGGATCACAATTTGCAGATTCTATATCTAATATTCTTAGTAACTATGACATCACTCGCAAAACAGCACCTATCCCTCCAACAAATACTCAACTCCTAAACTTATTTCTTTCTGCTAAGACGATTGAGGGTAAATCACCAAAGACCCTGATGTACTACAAAAACACCCTGACTCGATTGTTAACCACTACTAAAAAGACCATAGAACAAACCACTACCAATGATCTTAGAAATTATCTATCAGACTTTCAGAATACGCATGGGGTAAGCAACGTCACTATTGATAACATCCGTCGTATTTTATCCAGCTTTTTTTCTTGGCTGGAGGACGAGGATTTCATCATAAAATCCCCAATGCGTCGTATTCACAAGGTAAAGACAATCAAGGTTGTTAACAAAACTTTATCTGATGAAGATCTTGAAAAGATTCGCGAGACGGCTTCATCTTATAGGGATCGTGCCATTATTGAGTTTCTGGCATCAACTGGGGTTCGTGTTGGAGAAATTGTTAACCTTGATATCAACGCGATTAGACTAGCTGAACGTTCTGCCATTGTTCTTGGAAAGGGGAATAGTGAGCGTGAAGTTTACTTTGACGCTAGAACCAAAATTCACCTAGAACGTTATCTAAAAACTAGAACCGACAAGAACGAAGCATTGTTTGTTTCACACAAAAGGCCAAACAATCGTCTAACCATTGGTACAATAGAATCAATCGTTAAAAAGATTGGTGAAAAATCATTGGTTAACCATGTTCACCCACACAAATTCAGGCGCACGTTGGCTACTAGAGCAATCGATAAAGGTATGCCCATTGAACAAGTACAAAAGTTACTGGGACACGTACGAATTGATACTACAATGAACTACGCAATGGTAAACCAAACTAACGTAAAAATATCTCATAGGAAGTATATTGGATGACAAAAGTAAAATTAGGTGACTATGTCTCACTTCAAACACACAAAGTTGACAACATTACAGCCGTTAATACGAGTTACGTTTCAACAGAAAATCTTCAACCAAACAAAAACGGGGTACTGTTCCCAGCGGCCTCCATGCCCTCTTCAGGAAAGGTGAATTTCTATGGTGTCGGAGATATTCTTGTTTCAAATATTCGTCCATATTTCAAAAAAATTTGGATGGCCATTAACCCTGGTACACACTCAAGTGATGTTCTGAATTTTCGGACCAAGTCCCCCAAGCTTACTCAAGAGTATCTATATATTGTTCTTGAGAGCGACTCTTTTTTTGACTACGTTACATTAACTTCAAAAGGAACAAAAATGCCTCGGGGTGACAAGGATGCCATCATGGACTTTGAGTTTTCTTTGCCCAGTCTTGATGTACAACAAAAACTCTCCAACACCATCATGGCATTGGAGAGAAAAATTTTAATGTCTAAACAAGTAAATGATAATTTAGCCGCCTAATTCAACAGCTTTTTAAGCAAAGTATCTCGTGTATCCATCAATGTACGAATTTCTTGAGTGTTCGAGTTCAGGTTATCAATCAACTTGGTCAAAATTGTAACGTCATGTTCAAGAATAACTGGAATTTCAAGGGCCCTAAAGTCCGTTTTGTTGAACTTTTGTTGCGCTGATCCTGATGTAATCGAGTCTATGTCATGTTGCCCAATTCTAGATTTGAAATAGAAATATAGATAGTCAGTCAACCATGATTCTTCAGATTGAAGAAAGACTACGTTATTGCCGGCAACCATCGGCACATCAAGATAAGGAACATGATAAACGCTTCCCACGTCACCGACATTTGAAATAATCACCTCGCCTCCAAAAAGCCGAGATTTTTTCAGGAATTCATAAGAACTTTTCGTCACAAAACGTCGATCGCCATTTAAATCCGCTTTTAGGTCTGTATTTCTCAAAAAGAGAGCATACCCGCCGTCTTCAACAATTTCGACATTGTCTTTCAAAGCCTTAAAACTACCGTTGGCGACGTGATCTGAAACGGTAAGGTTCATGCTTTTTATCGTGGATACCGGATAGTCATTTTTAACAAGCATCTCTTCCGTGTACGTGATTCCTAAATCAAGTAAATTATCATTTACGTCATTCAAAACATTAATTTTGTCCTCGATCGGGCTCAAAATCCCAACGATCCGTTGCTGTTCTTGATATGACGGTAGATCAAATTCATAGTCTAGGATTTTCGAAGGAGACGTGTGCCTAACGGTTGTCCCAGTTGCTCCGGATACTATATATGCATGATACTCGCGGGTACGCATAGCATAATATAGGTATTTCTTCAGTACAACTTCCTCGACATTTGGTAATACCTCAACCCTACCAAGTCGTTGGTTATGTAGCATCACCCTATCGCTGACTGGAATAATTGCTGGATAACCCAGTGTGTCGCCAGCTTTTGATAAATCTGTCATGCTCACAAACATGTCGCCAGCTTTAAACTCATATTCCTTTGGATACTCAGTTGTCAAAGATAACCACTTTCCTTTTCCAAACTGAAATCCGCCTCCTATGGTGACGTTTCCAGGAGTTAAAATTTGAAGTTGCGTTGGCTGATCTGAAAAGTCTTCTCCTTTAAATGCATATCCATGTTTGATTGAAATAAGATCTTTGAGCTTAAATTTCATAACCAATCTCCTTTAGAGCGTCACGAATTTGATTCTCAAGTTCGGCGCTCTTTTTGAATTGGTCTGAAAGTTCCGATGTTAGTCGAGCCATCTTCTCTTCATACGGCTCACCATCGTCTTCCTGTTCAGCAAGACCTACATAACGACCAGGAGTCAAAACGTAGTCATTTTCACGAATCTCTTCAATAGTTGCCGCCTTACTAAATCCTGCTACATCTTCATAGACCTGATCATTGGTCCCACGGTAGGCGTGGTAAGTATCTGCAATCTTCGTGATGTCTTCTCGTGTGAACTCCTTGTGAGTACGATCAGCCATGAATCCCAATTCACGGGCGTCAATAAACAATGTTTCGCCATTACGCTTACGTTCATCGCTTGATGCTTTGTTCATATCGATAAACCACAGTGAAACTGGAATCCCTGTTGAATAGAACATTTGCCCTGGCAAGGCCACAATTGCGTCAACCTTGTCGTCTTCCAAAATGGCCTTTCGGATGGCATATTCTTCCTTTGTACTTGTTGAAAGCGCACCATTGGCCAACACAAATCCAGCCTTACCATCGGGTGCCAACTTGCTAATCATGTGTTCAATCCAAGCGTAATTGGCGTTTCCTTCAGGTGGGACGCCATAAACCCAACGGGAGTCGTCTTGAAGCTTATCTCCCCCCCACTCCTTTAAATTGAAAGGCGGGTTAGCAAGAATGTAGTCAAAACGCTTGCCCTTGTGCAAATCATTCGTGAACGTGTCTCCTTGATGAGTTCCAAAATCATTATCGATTCCACGAATTGCCAAGTTCATCTTTGCCAACTTCCAAGTTGTAGGGTTAGCCTCTTGACCATACACTGACAAATCTGAAATAACACCTTGGTGCTCACGGACAAATTCTTCCGACTGGACGAACATTCCACCAGAACCAGCCGCAGGGTCATAAATGCGTCCCTTGTATGGCTCCAGCATCTCAACCAGCGTACGAACAATTGAACGAGGCGTATAGAATTCTCCACCATTCTTACCTTCTTGTGCAGCGAAATTGCTCAAAAAGTACTCATACACGCGGCCCAACACATCATTCTTTCGCGACTCTTCATCACCAACTTTGATATTCGAAATAAGATCAATAACTCCACCAAGACGAACCTTATCCAGATCTGGTGATGCGTAATTCTTTGGCAGCACACCCTTTATTTGATCGTTTTCTCGCTCAATTGCTTCCATCGCTTTGTCGATAGTCTCACCAATTTCAGGTGTCTTTGCGGCCGAAGCAATTACATCCCAACGCGCTTCTTTTGGTAGCCAAAAGATATTCTCAGCCGTATACATATCACGATCTTCCGCGTCTTCGGGGTAGTCTGAATTAATCAGTGATTCATACTTTTCATCAAAAGAATCAGATACGTACTTCAAAAAAATCAATCCCAAAACCACGTTACGATATTGGGAAGCATCCATACTTCCACGCAATTGGTCAGCCGCTTGCCACAAAGCATCTTCAATTTTTAGTTCTGCCGTTTTCTTAGCCATTCCTATTCCTCTACCATTCATTGTTGTTTATTTCATTTTACGTACTGAACAAATATATTCATACACAAATATAAAACCAGTCGCACCTTCGGCGTATAAAGACATTTAAAGGTGTTCGAATTTATATTCAGCCATTTAACTAACTTCTTTTCTTTGTTTGTTGGCTCTATCTACCAAAATGCCACCATTTTTTTGTTTTATGTTGGCGATCCGCAGTGCTAGTTTCCTGTTCGGGTTTGTTTTTCGGTGACAACTCTTTCTCACCATCATGAGGCGTCATCGCTAAAGCTTCCAAATTCTGGATTTTTGCTTTGTAATCCTCTAGCATTTTTTTGTCTTGTAAGGCTAACCGTTGTTGCTGATCTAATAATTTATGTAGCTCTTTCTTTTCAGATTGAAGTTCCAATACTAAATCACGGAGGAATTTCACCTCACCTTGCTCGTCAACACGCTCTTTTTCATTGTCGTCAACTACATCTTCATGTTGACGATTTTTTGTTGACGTCTTATCTAAAAACATTGATTTAATAGCCTTTTGACCGTCAATGTTAATGTAAACAGTATTGCCTTTTTTTGACGTAAATTGACGTAAATTGATTGACGAATCTCTTTTTATCTTTTGCCATACAGCCTGCTTTGAAACACCTAACTCATCAGCAAGTTCTCGTATAGTTTTTAAATTTTCACTCATGATCTATATCCTGCCTTTTAACAATTGGTAGATACTGTTCAATCGATTTTTTAAGGTACTTAACAATGTTCTTCTTTGAATAGTCGTCTTGTTTATCTCGGATATATGCTAAGTGTTCTTTTACACCATTTAATCCACGTAACTCTTTTAATTCGTCATAAAGTGGATAAACATTTTTCTGTAGCCCTGACAAAATAGCCGTATCCGTCAAATCAATGTATGACAACAAGAAATGTTCCATCAACAATTTTGTATATGGACTTTTCATAGCTTCATACACGAGGTCTTTTTCACTTTCTTCTTGCCTTATCTTATCGTCAATATAAGCTGGATCATCTAACTTGTAACTAATATCATCTGCCACTGTTTTTTTAGTAATATGAAAGACAATACTATCAATGCTGCGTCCTTTTTTAACTTTCTCGTGCGTCACGTTAAAAGTTGTATGATCATTGATTTCTTTTAAAGAGTTTTTCAAGATATAGCTCTCAAACCTATCAAACCTCTGATACTCATTAACAGTATCAGTCATTTCTCGCAACTCTCGAATACCGATTTTGGGATTACGATAACTTTCTACTTGTTCTTCTCGTCGTCCACCTTTAACGCTGTAGTGATCATATTGGCTGTAATTCATTGATAACCAGCGATACAAAATAATTGCATACTTACTATTCAATTCTGCAATATCTGACAAGGCATGTTGGGTGAAATTGGTTTTGAGATTGATTAAGTAAGGCATGATTTCACGATGAAATTCAATTTTTACTTCGTCACTATAATCCGTCCATTCCACATAAGGGATTGGCACAATACTAACAAACTTAAACCCTTTATCTTGTTCTTTTTTAATCTGAAAAAAAGCTTGTTTCTGCATTTTTTCAATCGCTTGTTTAAAGCGACTGTTCTTATCATTATCATTGACTTTAAAAAAAGCAAACATTTCTTGCTTTGATAAATACACTGTCTGATCTTGAGGTGGATTGTCGGTATCAATTAAAGACACCGCTAGTTCAAACATTTTGAGGGGTGTTTTATCCATCTTGGCAATGGATGTGATTAAACTATTATGTTCGACGACTTTTCGTTTTGATAACTCATTCAAGGTGTGTACCTGCCTTGTCTTTGATTCTGGTATAATTGACATATAAATACGCTCCTTTGGGCGTGTTGTTGGATAAGCATAAAGAAAAACTTTTAGACGGGAATTTCTTTATGCTTTTATTGTATCACCATACCCCACAATTTATTTTTATCTTTGTGGGGTATACACAGTTTTTTTGTGGGGTATACACAGTTTTTTTGTGGGGTAT
>NZ_DALZYO010000067.1:0-14293 GCF_031988165.1 Neobacillus sp. | reverse complement strand
AGAGTAGGACGTTGCCAGGCATGTGTAAAGGACAATCCGAGAGGATTGTCCTTTTGGTTATTTCATTAAGTATTGATATATTAAAAAGGGACCTTTTTTCATGGTAATAGCAAGGAAAGTGTCGATAAATGGGTAATCCCGATTTGGCATCATTTTCGTTAATTCGCTCCACCATTCCGTTTCATACCGAGCAATCATACTAAGGTTATATAACAATAGATAGTGAATAAGCAGCTCGGGAAGGGTGAATAGATTACTTTTATGAAGGGGAATGGCATGGAATTTGCCCTCATAATTAAATTTCAATGGTGAAACATCTAAATGAATCTGATTGTTTAACTTAAAGGAAAGCCCTTCGTTAGTAAATTCGATTCCATTTTTAAACTTTGTGGGAAAATATTCTTTAAAGCGGTTTTCTGTCATATGGTAATGATCTAAAATTGCCTCTGGTATTTCAAATTGTTCATTAAGCAAATGGATCTTTGCAAAGGTCCTCTTTCCGTTAAGTAAAAAGAATAAATCATCCAACTCGGGTATAAGCTGTAGTAATTCCTCCATAATGACTTTCTCCCCTTCCAATTGTTTCATGTGGAATAATTTTTCCGACATGAAGGGGAAAAGTCCATTTTTTTGAATTTTAATTTCATCTTGAAAAAAGAGATAGTTTTGTTTTTTTTTCTTTCGGGTTGAAACACCATGTGCCAAAACGGCTGTTGTTTCAGGATAGGCTGGATCTGTGGTTAAGATACACGCCTTTATTAAATGGACAAGACCATAAAACAGCAGAATTGGTTTTAATATAAGCGGGGCCTTCTCTGCCTGCTCATAATAAATTTGGCCATGTTCTAGATAATAAAGAAAGGCATAACAATTTTCGTAGCTTTTTTGTTCTGGATTTTCAACGCTACCCTTTTGATAACACCTTTTTAAATGAACCTGGGAGTATTCTGCAGAGTAAAAACAGGAGAAGTTTTTCCAATCCGAATATGGAATGCTCAAGATTATATCACCTTTTTCAGAAAAATCAGACCAATGGTTATTCCTTGACAGTAGTTTGCCCAATTGATAACCTACAAATAAATTTTTAATCCTGGAGGCCAAAAAAATGTGGGAAAGTAAATTTTTAAAAGAAGGTTTAACGTTTGATGATGTATTATTAATTCCCGGTAAGTCTGAGGTATTGCCAAGAGATGTGAGTCTGCAGGTGGAATTATCTCCAAGTGTAAAGTTGAATATTCCTATTATTAGTGCTGGAATGGACACAGTAACAGAATCAGAAATGGCGATTGCGATTGCCCGCCAAGGTGGTCTAGGAATTATTCATAAGAACATGACCATCGAACAGCAGGCCGAGCAGGTTGAAAAGGTTAAGAGGTCGGAAAGTGGGGTAATAACGGATCCATTTTTTCTGACTCCGGAACACCAAGTATATGATGCCGAACATTTAATGGGTAAATATCGAATTTCTGGGGTACCGATTGTGAATAATTTGGAGGAACAAAGGCTTGTTGGTATTATCACAAATCGGGACCTTCGCTTTATCCAAGATTATTCCTTTAAAATATCCGATGTGATGACAAAGGAAAAACTAGTAACAGCTCCAGTCGGAACAACGTTGAAGGAAGCGGAAAAAATTCTGCAACGCTACAAAATTGAAAAGCTTCCGCTTGTGGATGAAGAGGGTGTACTAAAAGGGTTAATTACGATTAAGGATATTGAAAAGGTTATTGAATTCCCGAATTCAGCGAAGGATGGCCAAGGGAGATTATTAGCTGGTGCAGCAGTAGGTGTTACTAGTGACACGATGAACCGTGTGGATATGCTTGTAAAGGCAAATGTAGATGTCATTGTCGTCGATACAGCCCATGGCCATTCTAAAGGTGTCCTTGATACTGTAAAGGAGATAAGAAGGGCATATCCTGACTTGACTATTGTTGCTGGAAATGTGGCAACGGCTGAGGCAACGAAAGCATTAATTGAAGCAGGAGCTGATGTCGTTAAAGTAGGGATTGGACCAGGATCTATTTGTACAACGAGGGTCGTGGCCGGTGTTGGTGTCCCACAAATTACTGCCGTCTATGATTGTGCAACGGAAGCCCAAAAGCACGGCAAGACGATTATTGCTGACGGTGGGATAAAATACTCCGGGGATATCGTTAAAGCACTGGCAGCAGGCGGTCACACCGTTATGCTGGGGAGTCTTTTAGCAGGAGTTTCCGAAAGTCCTGGTGAGACTGAGATTTTCCAAGGTCGTCGTTTTAAGGTATATCGTGGCATGGGATCGGTTGCCGCCATGGAAAAAGGCTCAAAGGACCGCTATTTCCAGGAAGACAATAAAAAGTTTGTACCTGAAGGAATTGAAGGACGAATCCCTTACAAAGGTCCGTTAGCAGAAACGATCTATCAATTAATTGGCGGCCTCCGATCAGGGATGGGCTATTGCGGAACTAAGGATCTTTATGAATTAAGAACAAAAGCACAATTTATTAAAATGACTGGTGCTGGACTAAGAGAAAGCCACCCGCATGATGTGCAAATCACTAAAGAGGCACCAAATTATTCTCTTTAATAACTTTGAAACAGAGAGGATCCGTCTTCTCTGTTTTTGCTTGGAAAAGGGGCGGAGCACGGTAGAACGGCACTAATCCCCCCTTTTAATTAAGTCAGGCTGGGTCTTTGAAGGAATTGTTGTTCCATCGTAGATGGTGGCATGTAACGCCATTACGTTTTTAGTGAAAAAGTCCTAAATGATCTTTGTTAAGAGACCGATATTGGAAATAAGATGGGGCAATGCTCTGTCTATGATTTGCCAGTAAGTTATGTTAAAATAACCAAGGTGTATAAATTCGTTGGAGGGCGTTATAGTGAAGAAATATTCTTATCAGAAATGTACGGCCATTGTATTGGCATTTATCATGTTTTTCAGCCTTTTTGCTGGAGTAAATCAAGCGAAGGCAGAAGCGGGATTAAATGTGAATGCAGATGGAGCAATCTTAGTTGACGGTGAAACAGGTAAGGTTTTATATGAGAAAAATGCTGACAGTCCACTAGGAATTGCCAGTATGACTAAAATGATGACTGAATATCTTTTGTTGGATGCTGTGAAACATGGAAAAGTAAAATGGAATCAGGAATATTCCGTCAGTGATCTTGTTTATAAGACCTCACAGCCCACTTCTTTATCTAATGTGCCTTTACGCCGTGATGGTAAATATAATGTCCGAGAATTATATGAAGCAATGGCCATTTATTCTGCAAATGGCGCAACGATTGCTCTAGCTGAAGTAATTGCTGGTTCAGAAACGAACTTTGTTAAAATGATGAATGAAAAGGCAAAAAAATTAGGATTAAAGAATACTAAATTTGTTAACTCAACGGGTTTAAATAATAAAGATTATCATGGTGAGCAGCCACAAGGAACAGGAGCTGACGAAGAAAATGTTATGTCACCTCGAGATGTTGCGACGTTAGCCTTTCACCTCATAAATGAATATCCGGATGTTTTAAAAACTGCCAGTACTCCAATGAAAGTATTTCGTGAGGGTACAACAGATAGAATAGTAATGAAGAACTGGAACTGGATGCTGCCATCATTGGTTTATGGGTACAAAGGAATGGATGGGCTAAAGACAGGTACAACAGATTTTGCAGGTTATTGCTTTACAGGTACAGCAACCCGCGATGGAAAGCGATTTATAACTGTTGTCCAAAATGCTAAGGATTCAAGCGGTAAAAACGATGGCTATAAAGCTCGTTTTGGTGAAACAAAGAAAATGTTAGATTATGCGTTTAGCAATTATACAAAGGAAGAACTTGTTGCTAAACATTATCAGGTAAAGGGACATAAAACCATCCCAGTAATCAAGGGGAAAGAAGACAAAGTCAATATTTATACGAAATCAGCCATAAACATGGTGATTCCGAACAACGAAAAAGATAATTATAAACCAGTGCTAGTATTGGATAAAAAGAAAGTTAATAAAAACGGCGAGGTCACTGCACCCATTAAAAAGGGTGAAAAACTTGGCTACTTAACAATTGAACCTAAAAATGGTGAAAAGGTTAGTTTCTTAACTGAAGAAGGGCAGAAAAAGGTACAAGTCGATATCATTGCCGTTCAAGATGTTGAAAAAGCAAATTGGTTTGTATTAACGATGCGGAGTATCGGCAATTTCTTCGGTGATGTATGGCATGGGATTTCTTCAACTGTAAAGGGCTGGTTTTAAAAAAACGATACCTCTTAAAAATTTTGGGTTTTAAAAGGAAGGATTCTTGTCTTGACAGGGATCCTTTTTTGTTGCTTTAATGTCTTTATGGAATTAAAATTATTCCGACTTATTAATACAGATTTAGGATAGTATAAATATTAAAAAGATTATAAGGGGGATTATAACAAATGATAACAGGTACGGATCTCGTTAAACGCGGTATGGCTGAAATGCAAAAGGGCGGCGTCATCATGGATGTTGTCAACGCCGAGCAGGCAAAAATTGCTGAAGAAGCGGGAGCGGTAGCTGTAATGGCTTTAGAACGTGTTCCTTCTGATATCCGCGCTGCTGGTGGAGTGGCAAGAATGGCAGACCCTAGGATTGTAGAAGAAGTCCTTAAAACTGTTACAATCCCTGTAATGGCTAAAGCTAGAATCGGACATATTGTGGAGGCACGAGTACTTGAAGCAATGGGTGTCGATTATATTGATGAGAGTGAAGTATTAACACCTGCTGATGAAGAGTATCATTTAAATAAAAAGGACTATACCGTTCCGTTTGTTTGTGGCTGCCGTGACCTTGGTGAGGCTGCTCGCCGGATTGGTGAAGGGGCATCCATGCTTCGTACAAAGGGTGAGCCGGGAACAGGAAATATTGTGGAGGCTGTCCGCCATATCCGTAAGGTGAATGCACAGGTGCGTAAAGTAGTCGGCATGCATGAGGATGAGTTAATGACGGAAGCAAAGCTTTTGGGTGCACCATATGAATTGCTTCTGGAGATCAAGCGTCTTGGCCGTCTGCCAGTTGTGAATTTTGCCGCTGGCGGTGTAGCAACACCTGCTGATGCAGCGCTAATGATGCAATTAGGTGCTGATGGAGTATTTGTTGGTTCCGGGATTTTTAAATCAGAAAATCCTGCTAAATTTGCACGAGCAATTGTGGAAGCAACAACGCATTTCCAAGATTATAAATTGATTGCTGAGCTTTCGAAGGATCTTGGAACACCAATGAAAGGGATTGAAATTTCATCGCTGGCACCTGAAGCACGCATGCAAGAACGAGGCTGGTAATTAGAAAAGCTGAAGCACAGGAGCTAGACAAAAAGGAGTATTTTTATGGTTAAGATAGGAGTACTTGCTTTGCAAGGTGCAGTCCGTGAACACATGAAGTCATTAGAGGCGTGTGATGTCGAAGCGATTGCTGTGAAACGAAAAGAAGAATTACAAGATTTAGATGGCCTTATTCTACCTGGTGGGGAAAGCACGGCAATGCGGCGTTTAATTGATAAATATGATTTTATGGATGCCCTTAAGGAATTTGCCCGTGCGGGGAAACCGATGTTTGGGACATGTGCCGGCTTGATTCTTTTAGCGAAGGACCTTGTTGGTTACAGTGAGCCGCATATTGGTGTGATGGACATTAAGGTTGAACGCAATTCCTTTGGCCGCCAGGTCGATAGTTTTGAGGCCAACCTGGCGATTAAAGATGTCACCAGCAACTTCCCGGCAGTGTTTATCCGGGCGCCGCACATTGTTGAGGCGGGAGAGAATGTTGAAATCCTGGCTAAACATAATGACCGCATCGTCGCCGCACGTGAAGGTCAATTTCTCGGCTGTTCCTTTCATCCTGAACTAACGGAAGATCATCGCCTTACGGCCTACTTTACCCAGATGGTAAAGGAAGCAAAAGCCAAACATTTTGTATAGTATGGTTGCATTTTGTTCATAATTATAGTAAATTAAAAGGCAAATCAATAATGAAAAAGCAATGAGAGGAACTAGTAACAAGATATTCATTCTTGAAGAGAGCCGGTGGTTGGTGTGAATCGGTGAATGAAGCTTGTGAATCCCTCCTCGAGCAAGGTGCGGAACACCTCGGTCAGAGGTCAGTAAGTACTTTCGGTTAGTAACCGTTACATTTTTTTCGAGGTGGACAGTGGTGCTGTCAACCAGGGTGGTATCGCGAGTAACTCTCGTCCCTGTTTTAGGGGCGGGAGTTTTTTGTTTTTCTAGCTCCAGCACCCGTTTACGGTGCTGGAGCTAGACAGTGATTTAAGTTCAATGCAATTTTAATAATAAGAAAAGGAGTGCCGTCATTATGTTAGATATTAAAGTTTTAAGAGCTAATTTTTTAGAGGTGAAGGAAAAGCTGCAGCATCGCGGGGAAGACCTAACAGATCTTGGCCGGTTTGAAGAACTGGATCAGAAAAGACGAGAATTAATTGTCGAATCTGAAAAACTTAAAAGCAAGCGAAATGAAGTTTCACAGCAGGTAGCGGCTTTAAAGCGTGAACAGCAGGATGCCGACCATTTAATTAAAGAAATGCGTGAGGTTGGTGACCAAATTAAAACGCTTGATGAGGAGTTAAGGGGTGTTGAAGAGACTTTGGACCTCTTACTATTGAGCATTCCTAATATTCCTCATGAAAGTGTGCCAGTTGGTGAGACAGAAGATGATAATGTGGAAATTAGAAAGTGGGGCCAAGTGCGCGATTTCGATTTTGAAGCTAAACCACATTGGGATATTGCCGACCACCTAGGAATGCTTGACTTTGAACGAGCTGGTAAAGTGACCGGAAGCCGTTTTGTATTTTATAAGGGACTAGGTGCTCGTTTAGAGCGTGCGTTAATAGGTTTCATGCTTGATCTTCACGTCGATGAGCATGGCTATACAGAAATATTACCGCCATACATGGTGAACCGAACGAGTATGACGGGGACAGGGCAGTTGCCAAAGTTTGAAGAGGATGCTTTTTTAATCGAAAGTGAAGATTATTTTCTCATTCCAACTGCAGAGGTGCCTGTTACCAATTATCATCGAGATGAAATTTTAAGTGCTGAGGATCTTCCAATTCGCTTTGCGGCTTACAGCGCTTGCTTCCGTTCTGAAGCGGGCTCTGCAGGACGTGATACAAGAGGATTAATCCGCCAACACCAGTTCAATAAGGTGGAGCTTGTAAAGTTTGTAAAGCCAGAGGATTCTTATGACGAACTTGAGAAGTTGACCAATGATGCAGAACGAGTACTACAATTGCTTGAACTACCATACCGTGTATTGAGCATGTGTACTGGTGACCTTGGCTTTACGGCCGCGAAAAAGTATGATATTGAGGTTTGGATCCCAAGCTATGGAATGTATCGTGAGATTTCTTCTTGCAGTAATTTTGAAGCGTTCCAAGCGCGCCGTGCCAATATTCGTTTCCGCCGTGATTCCAAGGCCAAGCCAGAGCATGTTCATACATTAAATGGTTCTGGTCTTGCGATTGGCCGTACGGTGGCTGCAATTTTAGAAAATTACCAGCAGGAGGACGGCAGTGTCGTCATTCCTACTGTATTACGCCCATATATGGGAAATCGTGAAGTCATCAAGCCATAACTATATGTAAAAATTCCGGTCGGATGGTTTCCGGCCGGAATTTTTGATAATAGTGTTGACAATGTTTTTAAAATATGTTAAATTATCTTTTGTCGATACGGAGGAATACCCAAGTCTGGCTGAAGGGATCGGTCTTGAAAACCGACAGGCGGGTTAAACCGCGCGGGGGTTCGAATCCCTCTTCCTCCTCCATTAATATATACAATCGCGCATAAAATACTGGAGATAAAAATTCGTTACATTCATTGTAACGGATTTTTTTTTTGTAATATAAGAATTTTTATCCACCGCACCGCCCCTAGTCTATTAAAAAGAAAAGCACAAATTGGATTAACCAATATGTGCTTTTTCGATATTTAATATTTCATTTAATTTTTCTTCCACGTCACGGCAAACCTTTTGAGCATCAGCATTGCTTTTGACAACATCCGTATTATCCATATCAATCACTAACACTTCACTGGCCGCATATTGGTTCATTACCCATTCATCATAGCCCTTCCAAACTTCGAAGTAGTACTCCTTTAGTTCAGGGTTGATTTCAAAACTTCTACCGCGTGCCATAATCCGGTCGATTACCGTATCAAACGATCCCTTTAAGTAAACCATTAAATCTGGAGCCTTTTTGGGAAGCTCATTCAACTCTTCCATCATATTTTCAACAAGATCTTCGTAAATTTTAAATTCCAGTTCGGATATGCGGCCTAAATTTTTATTCACATAAGCAAAATACCAATCTTCATAAATGGAACGATCTTGAATGGTGTAAAGGGGTTCCTGCCAATTAATGCAATCCTTTACTGTTTTGAAGCGTTTATTTAAGAAAAATAATTGAAGAAGAAAAGGAATTCTTCGTGCATCTAATTCTTCTGGTGTCAGTTCATAATAAAGCGGAAGAATCGGATTATCATCCACCGCTTCGTAAAACACTTTACTTTCGATTCCTTTATTTTTAAAGTGTGCATTTAAGGTATCTGCTACACTTGTTTTCCCTAGACCAATCATACCACCAATTACGATACTCACTAACATCCCCCTGTTCTATATGTTTGTCCAGCTGTTTTTCTTAACGATAATGATAGTTTCTCGAATATATAGTTTAAATCTTGTTCACTTTTTACAAAATCCAACTCATCGCCGCTAAAGCGGAGAACTGGGATTTCTGGATGTTCTTTTTCAAAAATCGTCATGGTTTGTTCATAATCCATTGAAAGCTGTTCTAAATATAGCGGGCTGATATTCTTTTCCACTTCGCGCCCTCTTAATTTGATCCGTTTCAATAATGTATCTAGACTTGCATTTAAATAAATAATGACATTCGGCTTGGGCATATCTTCAGTAAGAATTTGATAGATCTTGTAATACTTTTTGTACTCATCAAGATTTAAGGATCGCTGAGCAAAAATCAAGTTTTTAAAAATATGGTAGTCCGCAACAACAGATTGACTTTGACTTAAATAATGGGCATTGATATCCCCTAATTGCTTAAAGCGATTGCAGAGAAAAAACATCTCCGTTTGGAAACTCCATTCCTCGATATTTTCATAAAATTTCCCCAAGAATGGATTTTCATCAACAATTTCTTTTAATAAAGCAAAATTAAATTGCTTTGAAATGGCTTTTGCGAGAGATGTTTTTCCTACACCAATCGGTCCTTCAACGGTAATAAAGGGTGTATCCCCCATTGCAAATCCTCCTTCTCCAACTGCCTGAACTTTCTATGTTTAACCAGGAAGAACTGGATAATTTAACATTTTCTAAATGACACAATGAATATTTTATCATAATCTTTTACAGGAAGGGATATGGAATATTTAGAAGATGTGAGTTTTATGTCAAATATAAGAAAAAACTGCCGTCATTAGGCAGTTTTTGTCATAAAAAATTTTTCAGGTTGGTCTTTTTGTAACATTAAAATTATCAACGATTAGCAGCCAGTTTTGCGGGAAGGCTAAACCAAGTTTCCAATAGCTCATTCCTCGAATATTTAACTCTTTGATTAAATCAAACTTCGCCTGGATGGAACGGGCATCTTCAAACCAAACCTCATGCTGCTTGCCATCCGCAGCTGTATAGTTGAAAAATGGCGCTTGTGCTTTTGTGTCATATTGAATCGGAACATGATGGGCTGCGGCAAGTTGTATCGCCTGCTGTGGACTGACCGCCTTCGCCACTGAACCCTGAACGAATGGCAGCGTCCAATCATAGCCATATAGATTTTGTCCCATGAGAATTTTATTTGAGGGCATTTCGGTGATGGCGTATTCCAAAACTTTCCTCACTTGCTCGATGGGTGAAACGGCCATGGCAGGGCCGCCGCTATACCCCCATTCGTACGTCATTATCACGACAAAGTCTGAGATTTCCCCGTGCGCTTTATAATCATGACCTTCATACCATTTTCCTTTTTGTGTTGCACTCGTTTTGGGGGCAAGGGCCGTCGACATCAGCCAGCCTTCGCTTTTAAAACGCTGCTTCGCCTTTCGTAAAAAGCGATTGTAGGCATCACGGTCTACGGGGCGTAAAAACTCAAAGTCAAAGTGAATATCGCGGAAATCGTATTTTTTCGCCGTTGCTACGATATTATTGAGGAATTTATCTTGAATCGCTATATCAGTTAATAAAATTCGTCCGAGTTCATCGTTAAATTGGTCATTTTCCTGGTTGTTAATCACCATCATCAAGACATTTCGATTGGTTTTCGCAATCGTTGGGAAGTTATTCAGTAATGGTTCCTTCAATGTGCCATCACGGCGGGCCTGGAAGCTAAAGGGAGCTAAATATGTCAGATACGGTGAGGCCTCGCGGGCACTGTTTTCTAATACAGGGGCTACCGTTGTACCACGTGGCTCAACATATGCATTAAATTCGGCTTTTCTTTTTGGGGCTTGGGGGATATAGAGACGGAAGCCGACATTTAGTGGACGATTGGCTGGAATTCGATTAACTTTGGCAAGCTCTTGATAGGGGACACCAACTTTTTTGGCTATTGAATATAAGGAATCTCCAGGTTTAACGAAATAAAAATGCCCGACAATCGGTATCACAATGGATTGTCCGATGACAAGATTGTTTGGATTCGGTAATTCATTTGCCTCAACAATATCATTTTCCGTTGTATGATAATTTCGAGCAATCGTCGTTAATGATTCGTTTTCTTTGACAACATGAATTTGCATGCTATTCCCTCCCACAAACATACGCTACCGCTATTTTATGAGGGCAGGGACGGATAAATGATATAATGTTGGTAAATTTCTTGATTGCTGGGCTCGATATTAGCCTTTAAAACATTTTTCATCATCGTTAAGGCATTCAGATTATCATGATCATCAACAGAAGCAATACAATCTTTTGGAATTAGCAGTTGATAATCACGTGCATCTAAGTGGTCCTAAGCGATCGAAAAGAAACTAAAGTAAACCAAAATAAATGAACAATGCCATTTTTTGAAAGGCGGTGGCTTTAACATGACACTTGAATATAACCAAGACGAATATTTTATGAAAGAAGCAATAGAGGAAGCGAAAAAAGCAGAAGAGCTGGATGAGGTGCCGATTGGGGCCGTGTTAGTCAGCCAAGGGGAAGTCATTGCAAGGGCTCATAATTTACGGGAAAGCGAGCAAAATGCAGTAGCGCATGCTGAACTTTTAGCTATTGATCAGGCCTGCCGCAAAGTAGGCTCATGGCGTCTTGAGAACACCACATTGTATGTCACCCTCGAGCCATGTCCAATGTGTTCAGGGGCCATTATTTTATCAAGAGTCAAAAGAGTTGTTTATGGTGCTTCCGACCCAAAAGGTGGCTGTGCCGGGACATTAATGAATCTCTTACAGGACGAGCGCTTCAATCATCAAAGTTCAGTAACCCAGGGAGTATTGGAAACAGAGTGCGGTCAGCTGCTCTCAGATTTTTTTCGAAAAATAAGAGACCGGAAAAAACTTGAGAGACAAGTAAGAAGAGAAAATGAAGTTAAATAAACTTACAAAAATTTACAGTGTATTATGATTGCTTTTTTCCGAGAATGTTTGTATACTAAAAAGGCGTCAGATTGAGACGCATTAAACTTTGGTATCAACTTTGCCGTGCTAGGTGGGGAGGTAGCGGTGCCCTGTACTCGCAATCCGCTCTAGCGAGACTGAATCCCTTCCTGAGGCTGATGTCCTGTAGGGTCTGCCTTAAGTAAGTGGTGTTGACGCCCGGGTCCTGCGCAATGGGAATCCATGAACCATGTCAGGTCCGGAAGGAAGCAGCATTAAGTGGACGCTTCCATGTGCCGCAGGGGTGCCTGGGCCGAGCTAACTGCTTAAGTAACGCTTATGGGCGTCAGTCGAAGGAAGGTGCACGGCAGTTATTACATATGCTTTTAAAATTAACTCATCTCGTTCTTGGGATGAGTTTTTTTGCGAACTCCGATATATACTTTGAAAAAAGCAAAATAGATACGTTATAATGAGAAGAGCGAAGTACACTAGCTGCTAGGCGCTGGAGCTAGACAGTTATCGGAGTAAAAAGTCATACTTTCTTATTCTTGTGAGAAAAGCGGAAGCGCTGGAGCTGGACAATTGATAGAATAAAAATTTGAAGGGGGCGGTGTCACGTGGCTTATCAAGCTTTATATCGTGTTTGGCGACCGCAGACATTTATTGATGTCGTAGGGCAAGAACATGTAACGAAGACATTGCAAAACGCCCTGCTTCAACAAAAAATATCGCATGCCTATCTTTTTTCCGGGCCACGAGGAACGGGGAAAACAAGTGCGGCGAAAATTTTAGCAAAAGCAATTAATTGTGAGCGTGCACCTGTTTCAGAACCATGTAATGAATGTGCAGCCTGTCGCGGGATTACAAATGGAACAATTTCAGATGTATTAGAATTTGACGCGGCGTCCAATTCTCGAGTTGAAGAAATGAGAGATGTTTTGGACAAGGTTAAATTTGCACCGACGGCAGTCAACTACAAGGTCTATATCATTGATGAAGTGCATATGCTATCCATTAGTGCGTTTAATGCGCTCCTAAAAACTTTGGAAGAACCACCGAAGCATGTCATCTTTATCTTAGCAACAACAGAACCTCATAAAATACCGTTAACGATTATCTCAAGATGTCAGCGTTTTGATTTCAGACGCATTACAGCAGGGGCGATCGTGAATCGGATGAAGTTAATTGTTCAAGAAACAGGCGTTGATTGTGATGAGCAAGCGTTGCAAATGATTGCTAGAGCGGCTGAAGGCGGTATGCGCGATGCGTTAAGTTTATTAGATCAAGCTATTTCATACAGCCAAGACCGGGTGACGGTTGAAGATGCGCTTACGGTAACGGGCTCAGTATCACAAGGTTTTTTGAATAAATTAGCTGCTGCGTTCCAAACAAAAGATGTGGCAAGTGGTTTAGAAGCACTCGATGAGCTATTGTATCATGGGAAGGATCCAGCGCGCTTTATTGAGGATTTCATTTTATTTTACCGAGATATGCTGCTCTTTAAGACAGCACCTAATCTTGAAGAATCGCTTGAAAGAGTGCTACTTGATGATGATTTTCGGACAATGGCGGATACAATTCCTATTGAACAAATTTATCAGCTAATCGACCTTTTAAATAAAACACAGCAGGAAATGCGATGGACGAATCATCCAAGGATTTTTCTTGAGGTAGCGATTGTGAAACTGTGTCAAATAGAAGTTAAACAGGTGGCACAAACACAATCAGGAGATATCGAGCAATTACTATCAAGAATCGAGCACCTTGAAAATGAGCTGCAATATTTAAAGGCAAATGGAGTGGCACAATCTCAGCAAGAAGCCGCGCCGCAGCCGCAAAAAACTGCACAAAGGTCATCAAGAAAAGGATTTCAACCTGCTGTAGGAAAAATTAACGAAGTGTTAAAACAAGCCAAAAAAAGTGATTTGAATGTCCTTAAAGCTAATTGGGGCGAAATGCGGGCTAACTTAATAAAGTCACATGCGGCCTTATTAAATGATGCAGAGCCAGTTGCAGCTTCGGACAATGCCTTTATATTAAAATTTAAACATGAAATGCTCTGCCAAATGGCTATGGACAAGAGTGATTTTCTTGAAGCGGTTTCTACAGCATTATATAAATTAACCAACAAAAGGCTGTTGATGTTAGGTGTTCCAGAAGAGCAGTGGTTAACCATTCGGGAAAGTTTCTTAAACAGCCAGCATGGTGAAGAAGGAATTGACAGCGGTCCTAATAAGGAAGAAGAGCTTCATATTTCTGAGGCAAAGAAATTATTTGGTGCTGAATTTGTTGAAATTATTGACTAATTAATTGGAGGTAGGTAGTAATGATGCGTGGTGGAATGGGAAATATGCAAAATATGATGAAGCAAATGCAAAAAATGCAAAAGAAAATGGCGGAAGCCCAAGAGGAGCTAGGTGAGCAAAAGATTGAAGGAACAGCCGGCGGCGGAATGGTAACAGTCGTGGTAACAGGCCATAAAGAAGTGGTAGATGTCATCATTAAGCCAGAAGCAGTCGATCCAGACGATGTCGAAATGCTTCAAGATTTAGTGCTTGCGGCAACGAATGATGCCCTTAAAAAAGTAGAAGAACTAACAAATAACACAATGGGGCAATTTACAAAAGGAATGAATTTACCGTTTTAATAAGAAAAGCGGAAGCGCCTGTTTAGCGGCGTATGGACTCCTCGAAAAATCTAACGCTTTTTCTTCGTGCGATGCTTATG
>NZ_DALZYO010000066.1:0-14544 GCF_031988165.1 Neobacillus sp. | reverse complement strand
AAAAGTGGTAACCAATGAAGACTATTGGTGACCGAAATCGAGGAAAAAACGAAAAGTGGTAATAATGAAGGCTATTGGTGCTCTACGTAGGCATTCGCTTGAAAAAAGAGAGCAAAAGCCGAAGTAGAAGGGTTCTACGGAGGTATTCGCCGAAAAAAGTGAGTAAAAGCCGAAGTAGAAGTGCTCTACGTAGGTATTGGCCCGAAAAAAGAGAGCAAAAGCCAAAGTAGAAGTGCTCTACGTAGGCGTTCGCCCGAAAAAAGAGAGCAAAAGCCGAAGTAGGAGTGCTCTACATAGGCGTTCATTCCCCCTCAAGAAGAGAGCAAAAGCCAAAGTAGAAGTGCTCTACGTAGGCGTTCGCCCGAAAAAGAGAGCAAAAGCCGAAGTAGAACCGCTCTACGTCCGCTTAATTATTTAGGAAGTTTCCTAATCATAGTTTTAAATACAATATCCTTTTGACAAAACTCCATCTCCTTCACAAAACCAAGTTTTTCGTAAAGATGGATAGCCCGGGTATTAAACGCTGCCACGGTAAGGCGGATAGGGCAGGGACCGTGCACTTCTCTAATATGATTAAGGATGTATGAAAAAAATAAAAGCCCTAACCCTTTACCTGTAAACATTGGATTCATTCCAATGCCGACATCTAGGTAATCTTGGGGATAAGCGTTAAAATAGGTCCCATTCGGTACTTTTGCTGATTCTCCGATACAGAAAAATCCAATTAACTCTTCTTGCTGATCTAAAATTGCAAAATATGAGTTATTTAGCAATTCACTTCGTGCGTCCACGCTGAACTCATTGTTATAAAAGTCATAAGGTGCATCATAGCTCCAATTTAATATTTCCTCTGCGAAAATATCATCCATTTCCTTCACAACTAACTGCATAACGTACCTCCTAGACCCTATAGGTCAGAATGCTCATTCCATAAAAACGATATATATCACGCTCTTTGAACTATCTTTATAAAGTTAACTATATATCAATAGGGGAATTTTACCTATTTTTATAAAATTTTCAGAAAAGTAGTTCCGCTTTTGGAAAATGTGTTATATAATACGAAACTATAAAGGTTGTTGTATTATAACAAAGAGGTGATGTAATTCATGTCGACTCAGACGACAGGTATTGAAGTGGTTGGGGCTCTGAAAGCCCAGTATGAAGAAATTTTGACACCCGAAGCATTGAATTTCATTGAAGAATTAGAGCAAAACTTTGGCGCAAGAAGAGTGGAACTGTTACAGTCCAGGCAAAAACGCCAAGAGGAAATCAATCACGGGAAAATGCCAGATTTCCTTCCTGAGACAAAGCAGATCCGTAATGGCGACTGGACGATTGCGCCACTGCCGCAAGATCTTCAAGACCGCCGGGTCGAAATTACCGGACCTACAGATCGCAAAATGGTCATCAATGCTCTGAATTCAGGTGCAAAGGTATTTATGGCCGATTTCGAGGATGCCACTTCACCGACATGGGAAAATATCATCGAGGGACAAATCAACTTACGAGATGCAGTAAATCGGACGATTAGTTTTGAAAATCCGAATGGAAAAAAATATGTGTTAAATGAGGAAACAGCAGTACTGTTCGTACGGGCCCGCGGTCTTCACTTAGAAGAAAAACATGTGTTATTGAACGGTAAACCAATCTCAGGAGGTTTTTTCGACTTTGGAATGTACTTTTTCCATAATGTAAAAAATTTATTAGCAAGAGGATCGGGTCCTTATTTTTACCTGCCAAAGCTTGAAAGCCACCTGGAAGCACGACTTTGGAATGATGTATTTGTCTATGCACAGGAGAGACTTGGAATTGCTCAAGGTACCATTAAAGCAACCGTCTTAATCGAAACGATCATGGCTGCGTTTGAGATGAATGAAATTTTATATGAGCTAAAGGAACACTCCGCCGGTTTGAACTGTGGCAGATGGGATTATATTTTCAGTTATTTGAAAAAACTGCGTAACAACGATGATGTCATTCTTCCGGATCGTTCCCAAGTAACGATGACCGCACCGTTTATGCGTTCGTACTCTTTACTAACGATTCAAACCTGTCATCGCCGCAAGGCCCCAGCGATGGGGGGAATGGCTGCTCAAATTCCAATTCGTAATAATCCGCAGGCAAATGAAGAAGCATTCGGAAAAGTTCGCGTTGATAAAGAGCGGGAAGCCCATGATGGTCATGATGGTACATGGGTAGCACACCCTGGGCTTGTGCCAGTAGCGTTAGAAGTATTCAACCGAGAAATGCCGGTTGCGAACCAAATTCATACTGCCAAGCAGCAAAAAATCACCGTTACCGCTCAGGATTTACTTGAAGTACCCGGTGGAACAATTACCGAAGCGGGTGTCCGCACGAATATCAATGTTGGCATTCAATATGTGGCTTCCTGGTTATCGGGAAGAGGAGCTGCGCCAATCTACAATTTAATGGAGGATGCGGCAACTGCTGAAATTTCACGGTCCCAGCTTTGGCAGTGGATTCGCCACCCGAAAGGCAACCTAAACGATGGCAGGAAGGTAACGGCTGAGATGTATGAGCAATTGAAACTTGAGGAATTGGAAAAAATCAAACAGGAAATCGGCGAACAAGCCTATGATGGGGGACGGTTTGACGAAGCAGTGAGATTATTTGACGGTTTAATATTAAACAATGAATTTGCTGACTTTATCACCTTACCTGGGTATGAGCTTTTATAGAAATTGCCTATGTTTTTTATAAGCTTTAATAAAAATACATTTTACTAGATTGTTAGGAGGAATTTGAAAATGACTGATTCGAGAGTAACTATGTTGCAGGAAAGCTGGGAATTAGATAAGCGTTGGCAAGGGATTACTAGACCGTATACGCCAGAGGATGTCATTAAGCTCCGCGGTTCCGTCGATATTGAACATACATTAGCACGGGTAGGCTCTGAAAAGCTTTGGAAGCTATTAAATGAAGAGAACTATGTAAATGCCCTTGGTGCGTTAACAGGAAATCAGGCGGTGCAGCAGGTTAAAGCAGGACTGAAAGCCATCTACTTAAGCGGCTGGCAGGTGGCGGCAGATGCAAACCTTTCGGGGCATATGTATCCGGACCAAAGCTTGTACCCAGCGAACAGTGTTCCAAGTGTGGTCAAAAGAATTAATCAAGCATTGCAGCGTGCGGACCAAATCACTCATTCAGAGGGAGACAATTCCGTTGATTGGTTTGCTCCAATTATCGCTGATGCCGAAGCTGGCTTTGGTGGCCAGTTAAACTGCTTTGAATTAATGAAAGGGATGATTGAAGCGGGTGCGTCAGGCGTGCACTTCGAAGATCAGCTTTCTTCTGAGAAAAAATGTGGACACTTAGGCGGAAAAGTATTGTTACCAACACAAACGGCGGTTCGTAACTTGATTGCCGCACGTTTAGCAGCGGACGTCATGGGCGTTCCAACGGTATTAGTTGCCCGGACGGATGCCAATGCTGCCGATTTAATTACGAGTGATATCGATATGAATGATGCGCCGTTCATTACTGGTGAGCGGACTGGGGAAGGTTTCTTCCGAGTTAACGCTGGAATTGAACAAGCGATTGCCCGTGGTTTAGCGTATGCACCTTATGCGGACCTTATTTGGTGTGAAACCTCCGAGCCAAACATTGAGGAGGCAAAACAATTTGCCGAAGCGATCCATGAACAGTTCCCAGGTAAATTGCTAGCATATAACTGCTCACCATCCTTCAATTGGAAAAAGAAGCTCACTGAAGAAACGATTGCTACATTCCAAGAGGAGCTTGGAAAAATGGGCTACAAGTTCCAGTTCGTAACCCTTGCCGGCTTCCATGCTTTGAACCACAGTATGTTCGAGCTTGCTCGCGGCTACAAAGAGCGCGGGATGGCAGCCTACTCCGAATTGCAGCAAGCTGAATTCAACAGTGAGCAATACGGCTATACAGCTACACGCCACCAGCGTGAGGTTGGTACAGGTTACTTTGACCAAGTATCAATGGTCATCACAGGTGGAACATCTTCAACCACAGCACTGAAAGGTTCAACAGAGGTAGCGCAATTCTCAGCTTCAAAAAAATAATCATTGATTGTGAGCGTCCTTCTCTCCTTTTTGGAGGGAGGGATTTTTTAGTTAGGATGTGGTTACTATGGAAGAGGAGGTGTAACTGTCGGATAGGAGGAGTTTACTGTCGGAAGAGAAGGTGTAACTGTCGGATAGGAGGAGTTTACTGTCGGGAGAGAAGGTGTAACTGTCGGATAGGAGGAGTTTACTGTCGGAATAGGAGGAGTAACTGTCGGATAGGAGGAGTTTACTGTCGGAAGAGAAGGTGTAACTGTCGGATAGAGGGAGTTTACTGTCGGATAGGTCGAGTTTACGCTCGGACAAGAAAAGTTTACTAGTCTATTAAACAAATTTTTCTTGTACATTTGGAAAGGAACCCTTTTTGAGGTATTATCATACATAGTAATAGCCTTTTTAAATGGAGTTGATTTTTTTGAAAAAACCTACCGTTGACGAGGTTTTACAGCAAGGTATATATGGAGCTTTAGAAACCAAACCAGATGAGCGGCGCAAATACTTAGGCACAATTCGAGAACGAATCATAATTGCTTTAAAGAAGGTCCAAGTAGCTGAGGAAGAAGTTTATCCTCAAGTTGATCAGAATTTGAAGGAAAACCCCCAGTCCCATCTTTTATTAAATGGAAACATGAACTATGAGGAATTATCGAAGTATGTAAAACTTGCCACCAAATATAAAATTGAACACACTATCGTGACCAATAAGGAACATGATACTGAGATTGGGTTAGTTTTAGCAATGGACCATGCCATTGACAAGGCAGAAATTTATATTACCAAGAAGGAAGTTGTCCCACAGGAAATCAAAAAGAATAAGGGGTTTTTGGCAAAAATATTTAAAAAGTAACGATAAAAGTGTGTGATTTCAAAACAGAATCACACACTTTTTATTTGTATATTACAAAATATTAACAAAAAATGTTAAATTCGTCATAAAATAAATATAGGAGACGCTATAAACATACTATTGGGAGTAGGGAATAGAAAAATGCCAATACAGAAACCGATAAAGAGAAATCAACTAAGGATCTATATGGGTAAGAAGTATTATCGACTAAAGCGATATTGGGCATGGTACACGGACGAAAAAAAATATGCGAAGCAAATAGATGGTTCCAAATTAAAATATGTAATTTTCACCCACAAAACCCCATTGCTACGTCAATTGAAGGATGTTGATATGTGGCTGCAACATAATAAGGTAACCAACTTAAATATAGCATCTAAATGTTTAAACGGAATTGTCATAAAACCCGGTGAGACCTTTTCCTATTGGAAATTATTAGGCAATACGAATAAACGTAAAGGTTATGTTGATGGAATGATCCTCCACTACGGGAAAGTAACGACTGGAACAGGCGGGGGCTTGTGTCAATTATCGAATCTAATTTATTGGATGACCCTTCATACCCCATTGTCGGTTACGGAAAGGTATCGTCATAGCTACGATGTTTTTCCCGATTCAAAACGGAACCAGCCGTTCGGAAGCGGGGCAACCTGTGCCTATAACTACTTGGATTTACAAATAAAAAATGAAACGAATCAAACGTATCAACTAGTTGTTTACTTGACAGACACCCATTTAGTTGGGGAATGGAGAGCTGAGGCTCCTCTAACAAGAACATATGAGGTCTATGAAAAAGACCACTGGATTACCCAAGAGTACTGGGGCGGTTACGTAAGACATAACAAGATTCATAGAAAGGCATACAACCTAAATCAAGAACTGATTGAGGATGAATACATTACAGAAAATAACGCGATTATGATGTACGAACCATTTTTGACAGACGGCAATTCTTGAAAAAACAATTAAATGGAGGATGAATTTGTTGAATCAAAAATCACTTTGGATACCATCTTTAATTATCTCGCTAGGAATTATTATTGGCAGCTTCGTTATCGCATCAAAGCCTTTATCCGTTTCAACCGATACAAAAAGTAAAAACACAGAACAAAGCAGCATCATGCTTGATTTAGGTGGTGCCTCTAAATTTCTCGGATTAAAAACTGAAGAAATCGAAATGATTATCTCTACGGAAAAAAGAAGTTTAGAAACATCTGGAAGCTTTGAAGGTACGATGCTGCCTTATATTTCGGTTAATGAAAATTTATATTTTGAAAAAACAAAACTTATACTCTGGGCTCAAGAAAATGCTACTGTGCATAAGGAATATAATAGCAGATTCAATCAATGACATACATTTCACTGACGAAGGGAATGGGTTTATCTAAACGAAGGTCATTTGCTTAAAGCACTACTCTTAATGAAAAATGGGAGCAATTATATGTCTTTATTTGTCTATGTTATTTTTAGGTTAGTGGTTAATTTTGTTAGCTATTTTATTTTTATTTATAGAAAAAGGTGCTTATATGACGATAAATGGAATAAACCATATGCTATTTTCTGTTTCTAATTTAGATAGATCGATAGAATTCTATCGGGAAGTTTTTGAGGCAAAGCTGTTAGTGAAGGGGAGAAGTACCGCCTATTTTGATTTAAATGGAATGTGGCTCGCCCTTAATGTAGAAAAAGACATCCCGCGTAATGAAAAAAACCAGTCTTATACCCATATCGCTTTTTCAATCGAAGAAGCTGATTTTTCAAAAATGTATGAGAAACTTAAGCGGTTGGGCGTCAATTTTCTGCCTGGTAGGTTAAGAGATGAAAAGGATAAAAAGTCGATTTATTTCACCGACCCAGACGGTCATAAATTTGAATTCCATACAGGTACGCTGCAAGACCGATTGGACTATTATAAAAAAGAAAAAAACCATATGGATTTTTACACTTAAAAAAGGGATTGGAAAACTTAAGCAAGTTTTCATAAGGAAAGAACTCGTCGAGCAAGGGCCGAACCTGTCAAATGAGGTGTTCATGAGGACAGAATTCGTCGAGCAAAGCCACAAATTATCCAAATGAGGCGCTAAACTCCGCTTACCTTCAGTTAGCGGCCACTTCTACTTTTGCCTGTAGCTCAATTTCCACATTCCCTTGAATAGCGCGGCTGATCATGCAGGAGGTTTCAGCTTTTTTAGCAAGCCTTCTAGCCAATTCAAGGTCTCTTTCAGTGGCATCCGTTTTCAAGACAACATAAGGACGGTGGATGATTTTTTTATAGGTGATTACTCCTTTGGTAACATCGACAATGCCTTCTGATTCCATCGCTAAGCTTTTTTTCTGCAACCCACTGCGTTCCATCATCGCCGCAAGCGTAATGATATAGCAGGTTGCCGCTGCCCCAAGCAACATTTCATCTGGATTGGTACCTATCCCTGGTCCCTCCATTTCAGGTGGAATGGAAACTTTTGTTTTTAAGTTGCCAGCCTCAATTTCCCCAACGTCATTTCGTAACCCGGGCCAGTTGGCTTTTAATAGAAATCGATGTTCAGCCATTTTTAATTCCCCCCTCATTTATTATAGTCCCATATATTTTGGAAAATATGGTATGGTAATAGTAAATCGATTAATGGAGCAGTAACGGAATGAAAATTTTGATAAAAATAACCGTAACACTAATTCTTTGTCTTTACCTTGCCATCCTTTCAAAACTTATACTTTTCAAATATTTTCCCTTATCAGAGATTATAAATCATTTTAATTTTACATATAGTGAATATCATTGGCGCTCGACTAACATTATCCCATTTAAAACAATCTATTTTTACTTGTTTTTGGCGGATATCAATTTGAATATTCGGATTGAGAACTTAGTAGGGAATATTATCGGATTTATGCCTTTCGGTTTTATTTTACCATTGCTAACAAAAAGGTTTCAAAATCTCAGGACTATTCTATTGGCAACCTTTTGCCTTAGTCTAACCTTTGAATTGCTTCAGCTCATATTTGAATTTGGAAGCTTTGATGTGGATGATTTAATTTTAAATACCCTCGGTGGAATATTGGGATATCTACCTATTAAACTTGTTCTGTTTATCATTCATTCGAAAAAGAAGCACGTAAACAAAAAACATTTTCAGGAGGAAAACATATAAAAATTTTGTTTGTTTGTAGTAAAAATAAATGGCGGAGCCCGACCGCAGAAAAGATTTTCCACAATTTTAATGGCTATGATGTCATGTCTGCAGGAACTGAAGATAGGGCGCGGATTAAGGTGACGAATGGGCATATTGGCTGGGCAGAGCTTATTTTTGTCATGGAAAAAAAGCATGCCAAACGCTTACAAGATAGATTTGGATCCATGCTTAATGGTAAAAAGATTTGCAATCTTGATATTTCTGATGATTATGCTTACATGGACGAGGATTTAATCGAAATATTGAAAGCTAGAGTTGCAGACTATATTGAGGTTCCGGAATAAGGATAAAAGAAAGTGTTCAATTAAGCTGAATAGGATTGAGGTGCAGTTGGATGGCAAAAGGATTCTTTCAATTATTTGCGAAAAATATGAAGAAGTCATTTGGACCGGGTCAATATCAGGCAAATGGAATACAAGTTACCTGTATTCATTGTCAATACGACCGGTTTGAGCAGGGGCAGGCCCAGTTAAATACAGCATTAGCCACTTTTTTTAACTTTGACTTTGCCAATCGCTCGGCAATGATATTGACATGTCATCGTTGTGGATATATACATTGGTTTGGTAAAAAGGTCAGGAGAATAGATTAGCAGGTAAATGATAGGGGTTCAACAAATGTTAATAATAGAAAGAAAACAACCGGTGAATGTTTAAAAGGACTCACCGGTTGTTTTTTCGTTTTTAGTCACTGGAACACTATCAACTAACAATTGCATATTTTTTGTTACCTTTGTGCTATAGGTAAAATCACCATAGCAGTAGGGATAACGAAAATTATTTTTATTGCCGCCACAAGTATAAAGGTTCGGCTTTTCTTTTACCCGAAGAAGAGAGAATTCTTTCGCTAATTCCTCACTATGTTTACCGCCGTGCTGGGCGATATAGTCAACATAGCCCTTTCCCATGTTATAAGCCTGGATAATGGTGGGAAAATCGACCTTTTTCTGATTCCCATAAGTAAGTACCCTCTGAAAATGTTTTACCCCTACTTGAATGCTTTGTTTGGGGTCTGTAATAGTGTTTGGTGCCAAACCTGCAGATTCCGAAGCTTGCATCGGATCTCCGCCTTTGCCATGGCTTTCCTGCTGCATCAAGGCTACGAGGACCGAGGTGTAACTTTCAAGTTGATATTTTTCTAATTCACTGTGGATTAAAGAGCTATATTTTTTTACGTCTGCAAATGGATCGGTTTTTGTGTTATGAGGGGGGCTTTGTTGAAAATATGTTTGAAACAGGGCCAAAGCGCAAAAAAGCAAAAATAGCACGAAAAAGGTTTTGAATTTCTTCCGTCTTCGTTTTTTCATTCACTTACACTCCCATATTTATCTCTTCTTTGACCATTATAATCGAAGTTATCATGAATGTCTGTGATGAGCTTATCGGAATAAATATTTCCATTATTAAGAGAAAAATAGATTTATTTTTCAAAAAAAACGATCAAGAGACCACTCTCTTGTCAATACTGATGAAGGAATCATTGCGGTAACGCGGAAAAGTTTGGTATCATCAATATTAAAATAACATTGGGATTGGAGGTCAACATAGATGTCACGAATTTCAAATGAGCAGGTGAAACATGTTGCAAACTTGGCTCGCTTGGTAATCACTGAAGAAGAGGCGGAAACGTTCACCAAACAGCTTGACGCTATTATTACCTTTGCAGAACAGTTAAATGAACTGGATACAGAAAATGTGGAGCCGACAAACCATGTGCTTGATATGAAAAATGTATTGCGTGAAGATATTCCACAACAAGGGTTACCGCGTGAAGAGGTACTGAAAAATGCACCAGATCATCAGGATGGGCAGATTAAAGTCCCATCGATCATGGGGAAGGAGGATTGAAAAGGTGAGTCTATTTGATTATAAAGTTTCAGATCTTCATGAGCTTTTACATAAAAAAGAACTAACAGTTACTGACCTTGTTGATGAATCGTTTACGAGAATTGGTCAGGTTGAGGATAAGGTCCAAGCCTTTTTAACCTTTGATGAAGAACGAGCACGACAATCAGCGAAATCACTTGATGAGAAGCTCAACACTGACGCCGCAAAAGGCTTGCTTTTTGGCATGCCGATTGGGGTTAAGGACAATATCGTCACAAAAGGCTTACGAACAACCTGTGCAAGTAAGATTCTCGAAAACTTTGATCCAATTTATGACGCAACCGTTGTTCAAAAACTACAACAAGCGGAAACTGTGACGATAGGTAAGCTAAACATGGACGAGTTTGCCATGGGTTCCTCTAACGAAAATTCGGCTTATAAAAAGACCAAGAATCCCTGGAATCTTGAAAGGGTGCCAGGTGGATCCTCAGGTGGTTCAGCGGCATCAGTTGCTGCAGGAGAAGTATTATTCTCACTTGGTTCTGATACAGGCGGTTCCATTCGCCAGCCTGCTGCTTTTTGTGGTGTCGTCGGATTAAAGCCAACCTATGGACGCGTTTCCCGCTTCGGTCTTGTCGCCTTTGCTTCCTCACTTGATCAGATTGGGCCAATTACTAGAACGGTTGAGGACAACGCCTACTTACTTCAAGCCATATCTGGGCTTGACCCAATGGACTCAACATCAGCAAATGTAGACATTCCAAACTTTGCTAGCGCCTTAACAGGTGATGTGAAAGGTCTTAAAATAGCGGTACCAAAAGAGTATCTAGGTGAGGGTGTCAACGAAACGGTTCGCCAATCTGTGCTAGCAGCCTTAAAGGTTCTTGAGGATCTTGGAGCTGTTTGGGAAGAGGTATCACTGCCGCATTCTAAGTATGCTCTTGCCGCTTATTATTTGCTTTCTTCATCAGAAGCATCAGCAAACCTCGCCCGTTTTGATGGGGTCCGTTACGGTTATCGCACCCCAGAAGCCGAAAGTTTAATCGATTTATACAAAAAAACAAGAGCAGAAGGCTTCGGCGATGAAGTGAAACGTCGGATTATGCTTGGAACGTTTGCGCTAAGTTCCGGCTACTATGATGCCTATTATAAAAAGGCACAGCAGGTTCGGACATTGATTAAGAAGGACTTTGAAGATGTGTTTGCCAAATATGATGTGATTGTCGGGCCAACAACGCCAACATCGGCTTTTAAAATTGGCGAAAATATCGAGGATCCGTTAACCATGTACGCGAATGATATTTTAACGATTCCTTTGAATCTAGCAGGATTGCCGGGAATCTCTGTTCCATGTGGCTTTGACGCTGGTCTGCCATTGGGCTTACAAATCATCGGCAAGTATTTTGATGAAGCCACTATTTACCGGGTTGCCCATGCTTTTGAGCAGGCAACAGACTTTCATAAACAGAAGCCAGAATTGTAGGGGGTGAAAACGATGGAATTTGAAACAGTGATCGGACTTGAAGTCCATGTTGAGTTAAAAACAGAATCAAAAATCTTCTCAGCTAGCCCAAACCATTTTGGCGCTGAACCAAATACGAATACAAGTGTGATCGACCTTGGCTATCCGGGTGTATTACCTGTTCTTAATAAAAAAGCAGTTGAGTTCGGGATGAAAGCGGCGATGGCGATAAATTGTGAAGTTGCGACGCACACGAAATTTGACCGTAAGAACTATTTTTACCCAGATAATCCGAAGGCCTATCAGATCTCGCAATTTGACAAACCGATTGGCGAGCATGGCTGGATAGAGATTGAGGTTAATGGTTATACAAAACGAATTGGAATTACAAGAATTCATCTGGAAGAGGATGCTGGAAAACTGAACCATGGCAAAGGTTATTCTTTAGTAGATTATAACCGCCAAGGTACTCCACTAGTGGAAATCGTGTCTGAACCGGATATTCGTACACCTGATGAGGCCTATGCCTATCTTGAAAAATTAAAGTCCATCATTCAATACACAGGCGTTTCTGATTGTAAGATGGAAGAAGGCTCGCTTCGTTGTGATGCCAATATTTCGATTCGTCCAGTCGGACAAGAAGAATTCGGAACGAAGACGGAATTGAAAAACTTGAACTCGTTCAATTTTGTTCGCAAAGGCCTTGAGTACGAAGAAAAGCGTCAACGTGAAGTGGTATCTGCAGGTGGAAAAATTGATCAGGAAACACGCCGTTTTGATGAAGCAACGGGTGCTACACTACTTATGCGTGTCAAAGAAGGTTCGGATGATTATCGTTACTTCCCTGAGCCAGACTTACTTGATTTATTCATTGATGAGGACTGGAAAGAGCGGATTCGTGCCGAAATCCCAGAGTTACCGGACCAGCGCCAAAAGCGTTATGTAGAAGAACTTGGATTACCCGTTTATGATGCAAAGGTGTTGACCATTACAAAGGAAATGGCTGATTTCTTTGAGTCGACCGTAACTAGTGGTGCAGATGCAAAGTTGGCTTCTAACTGGATCATGGGTGATGTTTCTGCTTATTTGAATGCTGAGCAAAAAGAACTTGATCAAGTGGCATTAACACCTGAGGGACTTGCAGGCATGATTAAGTTGATTGAAAACGGAACGATTTCCTCGAAGATCGCTAAGTCGGTTTTTAAAGAGTTAATTGAACATGGTGGCAACGCGGAACAAATCGTAAAGGATAAAGGTCTTGTGCAAATTTCTGATGAAGGAACGCTCCTCAAGATAATTGCTGAGGTTCTTGATGCCAATCCGCAATCAATTGAAGACTTTAAAAATGGTAAAAATAAAGCAGTTGGCTTCCTTGTTGGTCAATTGATGAAGGCGACAAAGGGTCAGGCCAATCCACAAATGGTCAATCAATTGTTGCAACAGGAATTACAAAAGCGGTAACCGACAGCTGGCAGAATTTTCTCTGCCGGCTATTTTTGTCCAGAAAAAGTCGAATCAATCTTCGACAATCTTTTCACCATTTCCCGGGAAAAAGTCCTTTTGTTTCAAGAGTTTATCCTAAATCTAATCAAACGTTTGGTTAATCAGGAAACATAGGAAAACTTGTCGAAGTGTGTATTTATTGCAGAGAATAGACAATCCTCACCATATTTTTCATTCCTATGAAAAAAGATAGCTTCAGTTGTCGACATAATTTTTTGCGGAATTTGAAGGGAAAGCCTTTATTTATAAACATTAATGCCATTTTAATCAAACGTTTGATTAGTTTTTTCGATACTAATTAATCGTTTGATTAAAGATGTAACAGGCTTTGATAGAATGGGCTTTTCATATCAAATCTATTAAAAAACTTGTTGAAAAATAGTTTCTAGGAAATCACGGATAGGTCGAATAATTGTTGATCTTTACTTTTTTGATAATTTTCCTTATTTTTTGAAAATATATGATAACATACAGAATAAGACAATTGCGAAGAGGGTGAGTATGATGTTTATCCATAGGATTGATGACGAGGTTTCTTTAAAGTTAATCGAGTTAAAGGATGCTGAAAGAATATTTGAGCTAACGGATCAAAATAGAGGACACTTGCGAGAATGGCTCCCTTGGCTGGATACGACAACAAAGGTTGACGATACAAAAGGTTTTATTCAAATGTGTTTACAAGGTCATACCGAGAATAAGAGTATGAATTGGGTCATTCTTTACAAAGGGGAAATTGTCGGAACGGCTGGCTTCAATGTTACCAACTGGTCGAACAAATCGGCGACTATTGGTTATTGGCTTGCTGCTGGATACCAAGGAAATGGAATAATGACGAAAACAGCCCGTGCTTTGACGGACTACGCTATTAGCGAGTTAAAATTAAACCGGGTAGAAATAAGAGCGGCCGCAGAGAATAGAAAAAGTAGAAGTATTCCCGAAAGATTGGGCTTTGTAAAGGAAGGCTGCATTAGACAAGCCGAATGGTTATATGATCATTATGTGGACCATATCGTTTATGGAATGTTGGCTGAAGATTGGAACAGAAAACGCTAGGATCGATCATCCTAGCGTTGTTTTTTAAAAAGATATCATTGCCCCGCGTTCATCAAAAATAGACGTTGGATTCCACGCCACTTCCCAAAGGTTGTTTTCAGGGTCGGCAAAATAGGCAGTGCGTCCGCCCCAAAAGGCATCGCTAGGTTCTCTCAATATTTTCCCACCAGCTTCTCGAATTTCTTCAATAGTCATGTCAACCTCTTCTGGTTGATCCACGTTAATGGCAAAGGTCACTGGGCGATAGGTATCAGGGGATGTTGTTAGTTCAATACCGGCATCCTTAGCTAACTCTTCAATCGGAAATAATGAAAGCAAGACACCTGCGGTTTTAAAGACAGCGTATTGATCAGAGCTCATTTCAGTCTCTTCCCAACCTAAAGATTGATAAAATTTCCGAAGAATCGGTAAATCGAATGCACCTAATGTAAGCAAAGTTACTTTTTGTGGAATCATGATATTCCTCCATTCAAGGTTATTGGTTCTATTTTCTCCAAATCATTAAGATTTTCCTTCTTATCAAAAAAGTTGCGTAAAACCCCTTTCTTCAGAAATGGGGATATAAGCCATGTTTTTTTACTTCCAATTACCAATAGAAACTAGT
>NZ_DALZYO010000065.1:0-16035 GCF_031988165.1 Neobacillus sp. | reverse complement strand
AACTAATAATTTTTTGTTTGTTGACGTTTTTGTTTGTTTAGTTTTCAAAGAGCAAGTTCGTTACTTCGTTCAGAAGCAACTTTATTACTATACCATGTCGTTGATTTAGCGTCAACACTTTTTTTAAGTATTTTTCAATACCGTTATGTTGTTAACGTGTTATTAACGACTGCTTTAATATACTAACACCCTGAATATAATACGTCAACAACAAAATTGAAATTTATTGTTCTTTTTATACAACGCTCTTTTTTATAGATTGTTGCTTTTATTGAAATTTAAGGACGATCTGACCATTCCCCTTCAACTCGCTGATATATTAAAAAAGCAGCTGATAAAAGCAACAAAGTCGCTGATATATCATAAAAAGTCGCTGATAAAAGCAACAAAGTCGCTGATAAACTGAATATAGCTAGACCTTTTAGCGAAAAATTGGTGGAATTAGCATTAAAAACATGAAGCGAATAAAAATTTCCGTCCTAATCAAAGAAATTAGACAAATTTAGTAAGAAAAGCAACAGGATTTGCGAAAACAGCCTTATACAAATAAGAAAAAGCCGACCACAAGGCCGGCTTTTTCCTATTTTGTAATCTTAATAATTCCTTCTTGTTTTAAGTCAACAAGACCTTGTTTTTCAATTACCACCTTTTCGCCAGCAGCTAAATTAGTGAAGACAATTGGGGTAATCGTTGATGTCGCATGTTCTTTGATATAATCTAGATCAATTTTTAATAATGGTTGACCCATTTCAACATGGTCATTTTCTGATACTAATGTTTCAAAGCCTTGACCTTTTAAATTAACCGTATCAATACCAACATGGATTAAGATTTCTCGTCCACCGTCAGATAGGATACCGATCGCATGTTTCGTTGGAAATAGGTTAACGATTTTCCCATTAACAGGTGAAACTACCATTCCTTCAGCTGGTACTATCGCAAAGCCGTCACCCATCATTTTGCCAGCAAAGACTTGATCCGGAACTTCTGTAATTGCTTTGATTTCCCCTTTTAAAGGTGCAGCAAATACTTCATCGTTTTTATGAACAGTTTGCAAGGCTTCAGGATTTATCTCTTCAATCTGTTGCTCAACACCTTTTTCTGGTGCTTTCACAGTTGTTCGAGGTCTCTTTCCTTCTATTATATCTTTCATTTGACCTTTAATGGTTTCAGAACGTGGTCCAAAGATAGCTTGAATATTGTTACCTACTTCAAGAACACCAGCAGCACCAAGCTTTTTCAATTGGCCTTTATCAACATTTTTAATATCGTTGACTGATACTCGAAGACGAGTAATACATGCATCTAAGTGAGCAATGTTTTCCTTACCGCCCATTGCCTCTAAAATGTTACCTGCTAAATCACTAGAGTTTGCTTTTCCTGTTGGTGCTTGATTTTCTTCTTCCTCTAATTCACGACCAGGAGTTTTTAAATTAAATTTGCGAATCGCAAATCGGAAGCCGAAGTAATAAATCAACGCAAACACAAGACCTACAGGAATGACAAGCCATGCATGTGTCTGTGGGTTAATCAGACCAAAGAGGATGTAGTCAATTAAACCTCCAGAGAAGGTCATCCCAATTTTCACATTTAATAAGTGCATCGTCATAAACGATAATCCCGCGAAAATAGCGTGGATACCAAACAATAATGGAGCAACAAACAAGAATGAGAATTCGATTGGTTCTGTAATACCGGTTAAGAATGATGTTAAGGCAGCTGAGGCCATTAAACCACCGACAAAAACTTTCTTTTCCGGCTTTGCTTCATGATAAATGGCTAAGGCGGCAGCTGGTAAGCCAAACATCATGAATGGGAATTTACCTGTCATGAAGGTACCAGCAGTTAGGTTTTTCACGTGGTCTGAAATTTGTGCCATAAAGATGTGTTGGTCACCGTGAATAACTTGACCCGCATTATTTGTATAACTGCCAAATTCAAACCAGAATGGTGCATAGAAAATATGATGCAATCCAAACGGAATTAACGAACGTTCAACAACCCCGAAAACAAATGCTGATAAAGTTAGATTTGCATTTACCATGTTGTTTGAGAAGGCGTTTAATCCTGTCTGGATTGGCGGCCAAATGACTAACATGACTAACCCCAAGAGTATTGCTACCCCGGCAGTAATAATCGGTACAAAACGTTTTCCGGCAAAGAATCCTAAATACGATGGTAATTCAATTTCAAAGAACTTATTGTATAAGGACGCGGCAATTATACCCACGATAATCCCACCAAACACTCCTGTTTGCAGAGTTGGAATTCCCAGGACACTTACGTAATTCGTACCATTAATTTCCTTCGGATCAATCCCTAAAACAGTACCCATTGTGACATTCATAATTAAGTAACCTATAATGGCTGCAAGTCCTGCCGTACCTTCTCCACCGGCTAATCCTACCGCAACACCGACTGCAAACAAGAGCGGAAGGTTTCCAAAGACGATGTCACCGGCATTTTTCATAACAGAAGCTACCATATCTACAGAACTGTTATCTAAAAATGGCGCTAAGTCTAATAGAGCGGGGTTTTTAAGTGCTGCACCTAAAGCAAGCAAAATCCCTGCCGCCGGTAAAAGTGCTACCGGTAACATTAACGCTTTACCGACTTTTTGCAACACGCCGAAAGCATTTTTAAACATAGATGTTACCTCCTAAATATTTTAAATTAGCTCATAAAGCGTTTACACTTAAGTGAAAATGCCAACAAAAAAAGGCATGAATAAAAGTTCAATTGACTGAAGTTATGGGTATAGATTACCCCTAAATCTTCATTTCAATTAATCCTTTTACTCATGCCTGATCGAATCAGTAACACGTAAAAATAAATGCTATTTAAATTTTTGTTGAAGTCTTTGCAAATGCATCGTTAAATAAACGGCTTCTGCATCAAAGACTTTCATTTTTAGCGTTTGTTGCATCACTTTAATGAGCTTCCATGAGAGATTATAGCACACGGGGTATTCTTCTTTCAATAGGGAAGCAATTTTTTCTGGTTCCTCAACCTTTTCGCCTTTCAACACTCGATCAATAGCAAAGCGAAGGTGACGAACAAGCCTCACATAATCAATGCCTTCTTTATCAATCTCTATTTCAAACTGCCCCTCTACCATTTCGACGAGTCTAGTGACAAGTTGTGAGTGTTGATTAACATCAGATAGATTTTTATTTGTTATCGCACTATGGATGTGCAAGGCAATAAATCCAATCTCGCCAACAGGAAGATCGATTCCTGTCTTTTCCTTAATGAGTAGAACAACTTCAGCGGCTACTTCATACTCATGTCGATAAAGCGCCTTTGTTTCAACTAAAAACGGGTTCCTCATTTCCATTCCTTGTGAGGCCCGGGTTAACGCAAACATAAGATGGTCTGTTAACGCCACATGAATATGTTCATTTAACACTGAATGTGTTCGTTGCTTGATTAAGTCAATAGCAGAAATAATGATTTCTAGAAAATCATTATCAATAAACGGAAGTAGCTTAATGTAGTTTTCTTGTTCTTTCTCATTTTTTAAAACAAAAAGCTTTTCTACTGCATCCGTTTCGATAAAGTCCCCTCGTTTACGATTGAAGCCAATCCCTTTACCAATTAACACAACTTCTTCATAGGAAGGGTGTTCAGCGATTAACACATTATTATTTAGGACTTTATCAATTCGTAAGTTTGCCAAACCCTTTCCCCCAATCCTACCTGCAAAACATTAGTAATTTCATGGTATAAGAGGTGGAACGGGAAGTCAATGATAAGGTGAAACTTCCATCAGTGGGGTTTTCCTTCATCCGCCACTGATGGATAGTTGAACCAATCGGGGTTTTACGGGCAGTTTATCCCCCACTTATCCCGATCGGGTTTCCATTAAGTCTTGAAGTGGAGACCTTAATGCGAGACAAAGTTCGACAACTCTTCGAATTACGAATATTATTCGAATTTCATCCCTTTTAACCCAATGAAAAAGAACAGGAAAGAAAAGCCAAGCAGTGCCGCAGAATCCTTTATTAACGTTCCTGCGTGCAGGCTTCCACTTATGATTTCTTTAAATCCTGACATCGCCCAGCTTTGCGGCACGAATAAGGCAATTTTTTGCATGATGTCCGGAACGATATCAATTGGCCAATACACACCACCGAGCATACACGTGCTTACGACTAATATAGCACTTACGGCTGTCGCCTGTTGTTTTGTTTTGACAAGTCCGGCAATCATAAGTCCAAAACCAACAACAGATAAAATGACAAGTGAAGCGAAGGGGATCAAATAGGTTAACTTTCCCCAGGTTGTAGTAAACAGTAGGTTCATCGTGACCATTAGTACAGCGAATTGAATCCACCCCATGAAAAAGTAAGACAAAAGATAGCCTAGACTGATTTGAAGTTTGCTCGCAGGCGCAATCATTAATCGTCCCCATGTACCGCCGATTCGTTCATCAAGAATAGTCGAAGCAGCTCCTGAAAGACCAAACATCATAAACATGATGGCAAAACCAACAAACATTAAATTGACTTCCACATTGGTTTTCGTATCTTTCTGGATGGTCTGCTTTTCGACGATCACACCCTTATTGCTTGTTATTGTCTCGAGCACTTTAGGAAAGGCAGCCGCATCGAGTTCTGAAGTTGCCTGATAGGAGCGCAGAACCAGCCCTGCCGTTCCCTCTAAATGGGAAGACAAGGCAAGATAATTCTCATTTTTCCGTTGCACGATAATGTCTAACAGTGGCTGTTTATCTGCGATTCTTTGCCCAATATCGTCAGGAATCACTACAGCAGCCGCCACATCCTGACTAGAAACATTCTTTTCAGCCTGTTTTCTTGTTGCCTTTTTCCATTCATAATGATGGTCCTGCTTCAATAGGTTGAAAATCTCACTGCTGACGTTGCTATCCCTGAGAACAACATTAACAATCGGTTTATTCTGTTCTGAATTCACGGCTATACCGCCGAAGATCCAACTAAATAACGCGGGCATGACGAACATAAGGACCAATACTCCAGGAGATTTAAAAAACTCCTTTAAACGAAGCGTTACGATCGTCCAGATTTTACGCATATTTACCTCTCCTTTCCAATGAAAGGCGAATTAAGCCAATCGCAAAAAAGAATAAACCTAAGGCAATCGACCCGGCGATTGCCGGCAGAATCTTGGAAAATGTAGCCCCAGACATTAAATCTAAATACGTTTGTAGTGCAAGCCCATTGGGCAAGATCTTGGTGACTAAAACAACCCAATGCGGAAAAATATAGATTGGTGCCATACTTCCACCTAAGGCAGCCATAATCTGCGTACCAAGCATTCCAGCAACATTAAACGATTTTTCCGTCTTAATTAATGATCCAGCTAACACCCCTAGTCCGCTGGCATTTATTACAAATGCCAACGTCATCATGACAATACCAGAAACAGAGGAGCCCCAATCAACCCCAAAAAGAAGATTGGTTCCGACAATAATGATCAAGGCTTGTGTCAAACAAATAATAATTAATCCAAACATTTTTCCGAGCAGATAATTCTGATAGGTTAAATTCGTAAGAAGTAAACGCTTAAACACTTCTTGTTCTTTCTCGAGAACCATAGCGGAAACACTCTGAACAACGGTCATTAATAAAAACATCACACCCATGGCAGCCGCATAATATTGGAATGAGCTGACTGGTTTCGTGTTAGCATCAATAGTTGTTTCTTTTAGAAGCGGCTTTTTCCCATACCCTTCTTGAACGGGTCCGTTTTGTATTCCAGCCTGTACCGGCTGGACCATTTGTGACACTACTGCCTCAATAGGAACCGAGCGAGAAAACTGCTCAATTACACTTTGAACAATGACGGCTTTAATCCCAGGGTCTGGCACCGATAAAAGTTTTACCTTCGTTCCTTTTCCTGATATTAACGAAGTGGTGAAGTCATCCTGAATAACAATTGCAACTGCCAGTTTGTGGTCTTTAATTTTTTTATATAAATCATCTTCCTGATAATACTTCACTTGAATCTGTTTAGATAAATCTTTCGAAAGAACTTCCTCTGTTAACACTTTACTGAGCTGGCCCTTATCTAAATTAGCGACCCCAAGTGTAAACTTTTTAATCGAAACGACTTCGTCTTCCTTCATCATATTCCCAAACGCGGAACCTAAAATAGCAATTAACAGAAGCGGCATCATAATGAGGGTTAACAAAGCCTTTTTATCACGAGCGACGAGAAGCAGATCCTTCAACGCTAGCCATAAAAATTTCATTATCCTCACCCCCTAATCCCGTAAATTCCGGCCAGTTAAATGCAAAAAGACACTTTCAAGGTTGGGCTCGACGATATCTACCGAAGTAATCCCCGTGCCTGTTTTTGCCACTGACTGGATAAAATCAGTTAATATCAGTTGAGGCTCTTTATGAAAGACCATTAATTGATGATCTTGGATCTGAATATCTTTTTCTGGAAAAAGACTTGTTAACGACTGAGCAAGTCCATCCACAGTCGATCCATCTTTATCGATTGATAGGATAATTTTCGAATGATCACCGATTGTCTCCCTTAATTCACTTAAGGTTCCAGAGGCAATTAACTGACCATGGTCCACAATCCCAATCCGTTTACAAAGGTATTCGACTTCCTCCATATAATGACTGGTATAAATAATTGTCATGCCCTCATCATTCAAACGTTTTACCGTTTCTAAGATGTGATTTCTTGATTGCGGGTCAATCCCCACAGTCGGCTCATCCATGATTAACAATTCCGGCCTATGTAAAATCGCTGCACCAATATTAACACGTCGTTTCATTCCACCGGAAAAGGTCTCCACCTTGTCTTTAGCCCGTTCGGTAAGTCCAATAATTTCAAGTACTTGATCAACACTTTTTTCAAGAGCACTGCCGGAGAGATCGTACATCCTCCCCCAAAACTTTAAATTCTCCCGCGCTGACATCGTTTGATAAAGCGCAATCTCCTGAGGGACAACCCCAATCCATTTTTGGGCTTGCTTAGGGTTTTTGATGACATCGAAGTCTTTTATCTGAATTTCACCCGAGGTTGGCGGGAACAACCCGGTAATCATATTAATCGTTGTTGACTTGCCGGCTCCGTTTGGCCCGAGCAGACCGTAAGATTCCCCTTTTTCCACTTCAAAGGATACACCTTTCACTGCCGCAAAAGTCCCAAAGCTTTTGTGTAAATCTCGAACGGTTAGCATGTTCATTGGTAACCACTCCCTATTCAATCATTTTCTTCCACCTATTATCATACAGAAGAAATTAGGCAAAAGTAAGAAAATTATGTATTTTTTCAAAAAAAAAAAAAAAGGAACTGCAGCCACTGCAGTCCCCATTAAATTTATTTTAAGAAGATAAAATAAAGAACAAAGATAACAAAGAATAAGTACATAATTGGGTGGATTTCTTTTGTCCGGCCTTTGACAATCATTGTAATTGGGTAGAAGATAAAGCCCATTGCAATCCCCGTCGCGATACTATAGGTTAATGGCATGGCAATCATCGTTAAGAACGCCGGAACGGCAATTTCAAAACGTTTCCAATCAATTTTCCCTAAAGAAGAAACCATCAACACCCCAACAATGACTAAAGCTGGTGCGGTGACAGGCGCGGTGACAACTGATAATAATGGAAAGAAAAACAGCGATAAGATAAATAGTCCTGCTGTAACTAATGAGGCAAATCCTGTTCTTGCACCAGAAGCAACCCCTGCTGTTGACTCAATGAAAGAAGTGGTAGTCGATGTCCCCAGAATTGCACCAACACTTGATGCAATTGAGTCAGAGATTAACGCTCTTCCCGCACGCGGAAGCTTACCGTCTTTCATTAATCCTGCTTGTCCGGCTACCGCAACAAGCGTCCCAGCATTGTCAAAGAAATCAACAAACAAGAACGTCAAGATAATACCAAGCATGGCTGTCGTGTAAAACGAGCTATCTCCAAAAGCTGAAAACGCAGCTCCGAAGGTTGGCGCTATACTTGGAACATGGCCAACTACTTGATGCGGTACTTTAATTTCTCCAAAAATCATTCCGACAATGACCGTCAAGATCATACCGTAAAATACAGCACCTTTGATTCCTCGCGTCATCATAATCACAGATACTACGATACCGAAAATAGCTAATAACGGCGGGCCAGAAGTTAAATCACCTAATCCCACAAGTGTTGCATCATTATTCACAATGATTTTCGCACTCTGCAAACCAACAAAAGTAATAAATAAGCCAATTCCAGCTCCAACCGCATATTTTAAATCGATTGGAATCGCATTAATGATTTTTTCACGAAGTCCTGTTAACGTTAGCAAAAAGAAAAACACTCCGGATATCAACACAGCTCCTAGAGCATGCTGCCATGGAATACCGCTGCCTAAGACAACAGTAAAGGCAAAAAAGGCGTTTAATCCCATCCCAGGCGCCAATGCCAGTGGATACTTCCCAATCAACCCCATAATAATGGAACCAATGGCGGCTGCTAAGGCAGTGGCTACAAATACGGCACCGTAATCCATTCTTAATGCATCCGGTAAATCCTTTATTGCAGCTAGTGATAGTGTTAATGGGTTTACCACCAATATATAGGCCATTGCAAGAAAAGTGGTACATCCACCGATGATTTCCCTACGATAATTTGTCCCATGTTTCTCAAACTCAAAATATTTCTGCATGTGTCTTCCCCCTATGAATCTATCTTTTTTTACGCAAAAAAACGCTCCGGCATTTTCTACCGGAGCGTGACTTTAGGCATGTGCAATAAACAGAGGAAAAGAATAGACCTCTTTTATTAAAAACACTGCCTCGTAGTCAAGCCATTTACGGTGGCTCGGTAGAAACTTTTGGGCCATATTCCCAACATTATACGATGCAATTATATGATTTCCTTAATTCGTTTTTTATTTTAACAGGGAAAACATAACTTGTAAATAAAAAATACGAACAATGTCATAAAAAAAATATAACATTGTTCGTATTTTATTATTATTCCCACTCAATCGTTGCTGGTGGCTTGCTGGTAATATCATAGACAACCCGATTAACATGTGCTACTTCGTTGACGATGCGGGTGGAGATCACCTCAAGAACATCCCACGGAATTCTCGCCCAATCGGATGTCATGCCGTCAATCGATGTGACCGCGCGAATCCCAATCGTGTAATCATAGGTTCGTGTATCCCCCATGACACCGACACTGCGAATATCCGGAAGTACGGTGAAATATTGCCAGATTTCACGATCAAGCCCGGCTTTTTTTATTTCCTCACGTAAGATCCAATCGGATTCACGAACAATTTCCAACTTATCCTCAGAAATAGCTCCAAGCACACGAATACCCAGACCAGGTCCTGGGAACGGCTGTCTCCAAACGATATCATCAGGGATTCCCAGCTCCGTACCAAGTGCACGGACTTCATCTTTGAACAAGGTATTTAATGGTTCAATTAATTTGAACTGCATGTCTTCCGGCAGCCCGCCGACATTGTGGTGCGACTTAATTGTTTGCGCCGTTGCTGTGCCGCTTTCAATGATGTCGGTGTAAAGCGTGCCTTGAGCCAAGAACTCTATGCCCTCTAGCTTAGTTGCTTCATCATCAAAAACATAAATAAATTCGTTGCCGATGATTTTCCGCTTCTTCTCTGGGTCAGCTACACCCTCAAGCTTCGATAAGAACCGTTCTTTCGCATCAACCTTGATGACATTCATCTGGAAGCCTTCAGAGAAAGTTTTCATTACACTGTCGGCTTCATTTTTCCGTAACAGACCATGGTCGACAAAAATACAGGTTAGCTGATCACCGATTGCTTTATGAATCAAAACGGCAACAACAGATGAATCTACACCGCCGCTTAGGGCACAAAGAACCTTTTTATCGCCCACCGTTTCGCGAATTTTCGCCATTTCCACTTCAATGAAGTTTTCCATTGACCAATTGCCACTAAGTCCACAGACGTTAAACACAAAATTCTTAAGGAGTTCATTTCCGTATACAGAATGACGTACTTCCGGGTGAAACTGTACTGCGTAAAGCTTTCGCTCCTCATTACTCATCGCCGAAATCGGACAGGACGGATTTGTGCCGTCAACAGTAAACCCTTCAGGGGCTTCGACAACAAGGTCACCATGGCTCATCCACACAGTCTGTTCATTTGGTAGCCCGCCAAATAGCGCCGATTCATTTTGAATCATCAATGTAGCTTTTCCATATTCACGCTGCTTAGCTTTTTCAACCTTCCCATTAAAATGGACGGTCATTAACTGCATCCCGTAGCAAATCCCAAGGATTGGAAGACCCATCTCAAAAATCGCTTCATCACAGCGGAAGGAATTTTCATCATAAACACTGTTTGGTCCCCCGGAAAAAATGATGCCTTTAGGGTTCATTTTGCGGATTTCCTCAGCAGTAATCGTATGCGGATGCAGTTCACTATATACACCGAACTCACGAATCCTACGTGTAATAAGCTGATTATATTGACTCCCGAAATCTAAAACAACAATCATATCGTGCTTTTCCGTCAAAGCAGCCACCTCATTTTTCTAAAGTTATTACTAGCTTTTACTTAAATTAATAAAAAAAACTAGAATTCTCCCCCTAATAAAAATCAGGAAGGCAGAATTCTAGTTTTATCGAAAAAACCATATACAGAAATTCTGCCTTCATAGTCAGGTCATTTTTTGGCAACCCGGTAGAGACTCTCGAACCCTATTATCGAGGATATATGAAGGAAACGTACATATTTAGTAAAGCGCAAGTGCCCTGGTCAGGTACGTAATGGCTGGACTGAACCGACTGAGATAATGGAAACTCGTCGATTGGCAAGCCGGAGGCGCTGACAGAGGCGTAGTTGAATTTATGCGTTCAGAATTTAGGAAATAAATTCTGATTAGCTAAAGGAAACACTCTCACCGCTGGGCACTTGAGCTAGACATTCAATTAATAAAACATATTGTAACAATAGGTTGTTTTTCTGGTCAAGCGATTGTCTTTTTAATTAAATTTTCCCACAATTCACGGCTCTCTTTCCATGTTCCCTTTGGCAGATTTTGATGATAGATATATTGTTCATAGGCGACTGTCAGCCGGGTCATCTCACGCGTTGAAAAGAACGAATCGATATAGTGGGCATAGTTCCGCAGTGTCTGGTTTTGCTTACGTTTTATGCCGTAGCGATCCAGTTGAGCTAGTAAGACCAGGTATGCAGTACCAACGGTTTCGTCCTTTTTCTTAAAGCGGTACCATACCATTACTACAAATGGAAGCCACTTGCCACGAATTCGATAAAGAATTCCTGTCATTCCAGCTAAAAGTACAATCACTAAAGTCATTAGCTTCCAATTATTCCAAAAAAACAATTTGGTGTTACTCCATAACTCTTTGAAATCCAAGGATTTTTCTTTACTCTTAGTCTTACTGGTTTCCTCTAAGTCCTTCTGCTGTGGTTTTTTCACTGGTGCAGGAGGGGGTGTCTGATTGTTAGATGAAGTCTGTCCCGATGAATAGTTAATATTTATACCATTTGTGAAGCCTTTCGTCGGTTCGAATGGAACCCAGCCTTGGTTTGGGAAAAATACTTCAACCCAGGAGTGGGCATTATTATTAGTAATTTGGTAAATCTGCCTTGATTCCCCACCTTTGCTGTACTCCATAAAATCTCCACCCGTAAACCCTTTTACCCAGCGGGTCGGAATCCCAATTGTTCTAAGCATGACAGCCATTGAAGTAGAAAAATTATCGCAATAGCCTCGCTTGGTATCAAACAGAAATTGATCGACGTAATCGTCCTTGTCCCCTGGCAAAGCCACTTTCTTTTGATCATAGGAGTAACCCGAATTACTGAAATAACCTTCAACCGCTTGCGCTTTGTCAAACCAATTACTTTTCCCTACGGTGATTTCTTCCGTCAACTGCTTAATTCTAAGCGGCAGCCCTTCAGGAAGATAGGTATATTTTTGATAAAATTCGGGGCCCATGACAGTACTGTCAAACTCAGTTGTTAACATTAAATCAACTGCTTTATATTTTGGAATTCCAAAATCTACTTTATAGCTGGAGATATCTCTACTAAAGGAATTTATCTTTTCCTTTGTCGTATCGATCTCAAACTTATTTAATTTTGGAGCTTTTGGTTCAACTTCGAGTATTTTTTGAATTCCTGCTGGATAAATGATAAAGGACAAGGAAGAGTAATTTGTATAAAAAAATACTTGTGCTGTTTCCTTAATCGTTTCTACCTTTTCAGGTATAGAATAAACAGGAGCAAGATCACCTTCCATGAATGGAATAGGTGTTGACCCCGAAGGAATCCACCCTTTCCCTGTATACATATCCTTTGTTTCAACCTTCCAATAATTTTTCCCATTTGCTTTATACATGAAAACAGGCTTGTTATCTCCAATAAATGGACCACCTAATCGTTCATCATTTGTCCCATAACCAATCCGGCTTATGCCTCCACTGCCTTCATTGCCACCTTTGTCTTTCGCTGCCGTAAAATACGGAACTGGATCCGGCCATATCGGCGCGGCCTTAGGTGCGGCAATTCCAATAAGAACACTTAGGGCAATCATCCCCACAAGCGGAACCATCCATTTTCTTAAAATGGAGCGGTCATCATTTACCTTCTCCTTCTGGGTAATTCGGTAATAGGTCAGCAACCCCATTACGGCAAACCCGGTGATAACCGTCCGGACAATGGCTGCTTTTGCACTATAGAGTGTAAATGTATCAAGAACAGTTATATAAACTAGCGTCATAAAGAAGAAGATAAAGATTTTTTGGCGATTCAAAAGCCAATAATGAATTAAGTACACCATTAACCAAAGCAGGATAAAAAACAAAAGCGTTCGAAATTCATTGGATAAATCGTTCCATTGCCTTGCCTGCAGAAAGCCAATATTATCCATCAAATCCTTGCTGAATGACTTCAGCCAACTTGATTGAAAGAATCCTTCTTCATAATAAAATCGATTAATAGAAAACAAGATAAATAACAATTTGATGATACTTTGCCACATCCACTTCATACGAAAAAAGGATAAAGCAAAGGAGATAAGCAGAAAAAAAACAAACATTTCCATACTATCCGTGTCTGTTAATTGTTCTACGGGTCTAAGCCATTCCCACAAAAGCAGAAAACCAAACGAATATAAAAGCAGCGCCGGAAAATCCCTTTTCATCATCGTAAAATCACCTCCGAAAAGGCTGCAGCAAATTCGCCGTCATGAACCATAACCACTCGGATTCCGCGAGCATTCGCGATGGCTATGAGGGAGCGTTCGCTTTCTGTCGGCGATTCTTTTTGAGCTTTTATGAGAAAAAGCGTAATCGAACCTTTTCTTTGGCCAAGAAAGCTTGCCTTTTCAATCAGTGGTTTCGTTAATTGAGCCGTAATGAGCATAAACGAAACCGATTGTTGAATAAAAAAGCCGTCTGTCTCCAGTACTTTTTCAAAGGGTTTTAAACACTTAGCCTCAATTTTTGCCAAATGATAAAAAAGCTGCTGGAGATGCTGCTCCCCGCCTCTAATCGGGAATGACGCCCGCTCTTTACTAATCGTTAACAACCCTGTCTGCGCACCTTTTTTCAAGACAGCACGTAATAGGGAGGCAGTAAAGGAAACAACCGCTTCGAATCGCTTATCCGGCACACAGTCCATGACAACAAATACATCATGCGATTGCCGTTGCTCAAATTCCTTCGTCATAATTTCGTTCCGCTTCGCAGTCGCTTTCCAGTTTATCCAGGAAAAACGATCACCCGGCTGATAATCCCGGACACCAACCGCCATTGTCGTATCGCGCTGGACCCGCTCTCTGGAGGCCGTCAACCCTTGATCATACTGGTTTTCAAACGGCCGATAAATAAACTCTGTGAAGGCGGGATAGACAATGATTTTACCATCAGCAATAACTGTCTTTTCTTTTTCAAATAATCCAAGCAGATCCCCGATACGTAAAGTAAAGGATTGGAAAAAGTGTTCTCCACGCGGCAGTTCATCGATGGTATATTCATAGGAAAATTCCTTTTTCACCCCTGGCAACAGAAGTGTCTTTGACCTCTTCTGTTGAAGTGCATATTTCAAGGTTTCATCTAAATTGTCCTCGACAATTAAATAAAATAATGGAAAGGCTTTTGACCTTTGTACATTGATGCTTACCCTTAAAGGCTCCCCTGCATTGTAATCCGTTTTCGGCAAAACCCTTATTACGGCAAGCTCATTCAAGGAATAAAAGGTAAGCGCAACGCAGTAAATGGCAAATGGCAGAAAACTATAAAATAAAAACCAGCTGACAAATCCTCCCTGGAACATCGCATATGAAAACGTTAGGAGTATCAAAACAATAAGCAAGGTAAACTTCCATACTTTTTTGAATGGAGTCCATAGTTTTTTCATATTACTTCACTAACCTTCGGACTGGTACAGGAACTCTAGCAACCACCCGGTTCACTACTTCTTCTGCAAAAATGCCTTCAAATTTTGCTTCTGATTTTAAAATGATCCGATGTGATAACACAAATGGTGCTAAATATTGAATATCGTCTGGGAGGACATATGCACGGCCAAACATATAAGCATAGGCTTGAGCAGCTTTCATTAAGGCAATGGACCCCCTTGGGCTTGCACCAAGATAGACACTGCCATGATTTCTTGTCCGATTCACAATGTCGACAATATAACGTTTAATGGTATCGTCGACAAATACCTCTTTAATTTCTTGTTGTAGGAATAATAAGCCTTCAAGGTCAATAACTGGGGATAGGTCCTCGATTGGCGGCACCTTTTGGGCCCTGTTCAAAACTTCGATTTCTTCATGCAAATCAGGGTATCCCATTTTCATTTTTAATAAAAAGCGGTCGAGCTGCGCTTCCGGAAGCGGATATGTACCTTCATATTCAATCGGGTTTTGTGTCGCCATAACGAAGAATGGTTTGTTTAACTTATGGGTCACTCCGTCAATCGTGATACTTGCTTCCTCCATCCCTTCTAAAAGCGCCGATTGGGTCTTAGGCGATGTACGGTTAATTTCATCAGCAAGAATGATATTACCCATTAACGGGCCTGGACGAAATTGAAATTCCATTTCTTTTGGGTTATAAATCGATACTCCCGTTACATCGGAAGGTAGCAGGTCTGGGGTGAATTGAATTCTACGGAAATTGGCATTAACAGACTTGGCAAGGGCACGGACCATCATTGTTTTCCCGACACCTGGCACGTCCTCTAGGAGCACATGTCCTCCGGCCAGTAGGGACACAAGACTTAGTTCCGCGACATTTCTTTTTCCAATCATGACCTTTTCAATGTTTACAAGTATTTTTTCTATCGTGGGATTCATTTGTTCATAGGACATGGTAATTCCTCCTCAACGGCTCAAGCCAATTTATGACATTCTATCTATGTATTCGATTTATTATCTGAAAATCCCTGTTTGAAACGACACATAATATTCAAAATGTGCATAAATAGTAGACGAAGGAGAATTGGAAAATGTTTCAGCTGGTTTGAACCTTAACGAGTTTGATGAATAAAAAGACAATCATTCCATCAAAAAAGGAACATACGTTTTACCAATTTAATTTTGAAAAGTCTGTACGAAAACACCGTCGCCTTCAAGCCACTCAGCAATAAAAACATCTTTGTAGTCTGAAATATTTTGATTAATTAATTCAGCTTTTAACCAAGAGATATATCCATATTTGCGGAAAAATCAGTGAAGCACGCACAAAAAATACTTCAAACTTTTTTTTCATATTGTACGTCTATTTTTCGTCATGCATTAAAGGACATTTATTAATTGAAAGGAAAAGTCATCCATGAACTACTTACATATATCTAAAAATACATGTCAAACAAAAAAGACCATGACTATCCCTAAAAAACAAAACAGACGTTACATTGTAGGATTAGATGGTCTACGAGCCTTAGCAGTGTTTGCTGTGATTTTCTATCATATTGGATTCCCTTGGGCAACTGGTGGTTTTTTAGGTGTAGTCGTGTTCTTCGTGCTGTCTGGCTACCTTATTACCGATATCATAATGACTGAGTGGG
>NZ_DALZYO010000064.1:0-16488 GCF_031988165.1 Neobacillus sp. | reverse complement strand
CGAGTAACATCTACCTGCTGTTCATAATGCCATTCAAGGGCAATAGATGTGTACAGTTCATTAAGCTGAGCATAAGAGAAATCCTTGGTAGCATCAATTACTTGCTGAATCTCTTCCAGTGAAAGAATTCGATTAATATTTTTGTTTATTAGATACTGATATCGAAGATCCTTGGTCGGTACTTGGATCTCATATGCTCGGTCAAACCGGCCAGAGCGGTTCATTAGTGCAGGATCTATTTTTTCAGGGTAATTCGTCGTACCGATGATGAAGATTCCTTCTTTTGAGGTGGCACCATCTAAGATATTCAGGAAGACCGATCGGACACTTGCTGGCATTGAATCAATATCTTCAATGACTAGGACCAATGGAGTCAATTTTAAAACAGACGTAAATACCTCTTTAATCGTATAGCTTGACGTAAATTCAGTAATCTGCCAATAGGCGACCGGAGCATTAATGCTACTGGCGATGGATTTCACTAATGTGGTCTTTCCATTTCCAGGTTTTCCATAGAGGAGAATACCTCGTTTGTAGGGAATATCATACATTTTGAAGAATTGACCGCTTTCCGAGAAGAATTCGTCAATCGACCGATAAATCTCTCTCTTTAAAGAATCCTCTAAAAAGACATCTTCTCTTCTAACTAAAGTAGTAATACTATCAATCTCTGTTTCTACCCCATCTTCTGTATCCGTAAAAACAGTTACGTAGTTTTTAATATAATCTCTTTTCCTATTTAGAACATATTTTAGAAAAGCAACCATACAAGCATCATTTTTGGCAAAAATGAAGTCACGCGTCATTTCCCCGTCACTTTGAAAAATGATTAATTTTGCAAGAGCAACTTCATAATTAGCATAATAAAAAAGACCGTTGGTGATCCGTGGTTTGACAATGAGCTCCAAAGCTTTATCGGTATGGTTGGATGAGATGGTTTTTGTCTCACCTTCTTTATAAATATGACAAATCAGTTGAACTTCAGGAGATTCCTCTTTCAAGTCTTCCTCAAGGATATCCCAGATTTCATTCGAGGTATCTTCATCAGAATACATCTTAAAGTCAATTCCCACTTCATTAATAAGCTTCTCTTGAAGCGAAGAAACAATTTTTCCATAGTCATAATAATACGGCAATGTCTTTCGATCGATTTCATTGGTGTCAAACAGAACATTATTGTTTTTCATCTGGTTCTCCTTGGTATGTGTAAAGTCTAATCTCTCTACAATCATAGCATTTTTCATCTTTTAATAGGTTGGAAGTTACTACAAGAAGACTGAATGGAAGAAAATTAACTGAGTTGCCCAATTGACTACTCGTTTTATGATTGATGAATTCATTATGTCACTTAAAACAAACTCAACTCCACTTCATCAAAGGTTCAACCCCCATGTTGCGATACTTCTTTAAAACCTATTGAACTTATTGATAAAACCTTACACACTTTCGATATACAAATCTATTAAGCAGTAGCTGAAGCTGGCTAAACCATTTTAGAAGTAGAGCATTGTAAAGAAGACAGGCACCCTCCAAAGTGTGAATGGAACCTGTCTTCTATTATGCGATACTACACACCTGGTGTAACAAGTTTCTTTGGATGGTCAGTTTGACTAAATACGAACGAACCTGCTACAGATTTAATCCCTTCCTCTAACTCCTCAAAACCATTAAGAATGTTAAAATACGTGTCGTCGAACGTATATAACTCATTTGAATATTTTTCCACCAATTGGTTAATATATTCCTCTTGGTCCATATCATCTGGTATATGGACCTTTAAACCTAAGACATAAAGGTTTCTCTCAGGAATTACTTCTATCTCTTTTCTAACAAGATAGGCTCCGACAATTTCACTGTGAGAGCGAATGACCTCAATAGCCGTTGCTAATTCCTCAGCAGATTTATCGTGTGGAACGAAATGATCGTCTTCATTAATTATTCTGCTTTCTTCTTCAAACTGTTTTAAGATCATCTCCCAAGCTTCGAGCTTAGCTCTTGTTTCTTCAAAAGCCTCCAATTGACCAGTGAAATAGAAGTATTCACAAAGAGTGTTTAAAGCTTCTTCTTTACACTCCCAGTTTAATTCCATCGACTTGCGGATTAGTTCTTCCCCTCTATGGGCTGTTGCTTCTTTACGCAAATAGATATCTCCAAGTGCAAGATAGGCTGGCGCAATTCTTTCTGCAGGATATTGGTCAATGATGGTTTCTAACAATACTGAAGCTGGCTCTGACCCTACTAGGTCTCTCGTTAAGATGGCTTTTTCATAATGACCATGAAGATCAAGAACTTCACTATTTTCTAATTCTACTAATCTTTCTTTGGCCTCTTGAAAGGAATCCTGCTGTTCATTCCATCGTTCTTCATTATTCTCTAGCCACACTTGATTAAAGAACTGGAAGATAGAATTCGGATTAGCAAAGAAGTATTCAATAGCAGATTCCTGGTTCTTCGGCATAACAGGTTCCATTCCTATGGCTTTTAACCGGTCCAGTAAACATGGATGGGTATCGGTTACACTGCTTTTCCTTTCCAGTTCTTCGGTGAAAAAATCTACAGCAATAGATTGATCCAGTTCTTGTGCCTTATTGAAAAAACTTGAATAAGGTTTTGGCAACTCATTGGTTTTGGAACATTCCTCAAATAGATCCCCCATGTAATTTCGAAAATAGTAAGGACTATTGACAGACATAGCACAAAGAGTATCTCGGACAGCTTCTGGAGATGTTACTCTAGCAGCCGCCGCATCTGCTGCATATTCTTCCTGGCGAGCCATGACGAAGGTATACGCTGAATAGCGTGGATAATACCATTTTAAAAATTTACGAAATAAAAACGTTCCAAACTGTTCATTTTGTTCCAGTGAGGTCATGAGCTGTGCCCACGTCATTCGAACACGATAGATGATCGAACTAAGCTCTGTGTCTGAATGAGAAATATGTGCAAGCTCATGAGCTAAAACAGAAGTGAACTGTTCACGAGTTAAACTTGAAATAAGCGGGACACCAATGAGCAAAATATTTTGCTTTGGATTTTTTAAGTCAGTACAATGTCGATTAACATCTACCTGCTGTTCATAATGGCATTCAAGGGCAATAGATGTGTAAAGTTCATTAAGGGTCGCTACCTTCTACTCGTAGTGGCTGTCGTGGTGTTCATTTTCAAATAAGTTTCAGGAAGGACGAAAAATAAAGCCTAAACGCAAATATTTCGTAAGAGTTGGCTGGATATTTGACATTGAATGAATTTATTTAGGGCATTTATCACTAAATACTGATGTGTCAATCTGCTACCTATCAAAGTTTTAACATTTAAATAATTTAAATCAATATTGAGCAGTGAATAGGACACTCTACATGTAAAAAGGAGGCTGATACACAGCCTCCTCTGTTTCTGCTTTATTTTCTTTCTCCCGCAACCCAGAGCGAAAAATTACTATTCCAGTTTTTCATGATTTCTCACTAGTGTTCTTACATATAAAAGTTACAAAGCTTACTATATTTTGAAATAGATTTATTTTAAATTTAGTTCAGGTTCCAACTCAGATTCGAATACACGAGGCCATGGAAGCTGAACATGAACGGACTGTAATCCTGTGATACGCTTGGTAAATGTATGCTGTCCTCGTTTTCCAATCTCAACAGTCTTATTATCAAATGCTTGATACCATTCTTGTGCTTCTTTTGTTAATTCCTTTTGTACATAAGAGTTTACTATGTCATAATATGAACCTAAATTGTTGGCATCGGCACCCAATGATTTGATATAAGCTATAGAATTAGGATAAACGGTATTTTTATAGCCATCATCTTTTGCAAACCGGAATAAGAGATATTCATAGTTTGCTTTTGCCGCTTTTTCGTATAATGGAACCCCAAATCCAAACGGATGATGCATAAAGGAATAACGTGAAATACCATGACCAAGAGCAAGACCGATAGCATTTCCTGCTGTGTTCCACCCAGAGTAGGATAATAGGGAAGGCAGACTCACATCGCTTCTTAATTTCGTGACGAGTTCCCGGTCTGCTTTATTCACGTACAATACATCGCCAATGATGACGTTTTGCTTTTGATTTAAGTCCTTTTTCGCCATTGACACTAAACGATTGATGTCACTTGAATGGTCCCCTCCATTAGTTGCAGGTGTATTTATGAGCAAATGGATGTCTGCTTTCTTTACGTCATCCGTCACTGTCCCCCCTGCGGCAATGATGTGCTTATTTACATTTACGTCAAACGTTGTATCTTCAAATGCAGCGATCCACTCACTTCCTGGCATACCAGTATAGGTGACAAAGATACTTGGATGAACGTTATATACCTCCGCGGCAAAGCGTGACACCAAGACTGCTCCTACTTCATCAGCACCAGGGAACAAATTCACACAATCTTCCACACCATCTGACTTAATTTGTTGGAGCAATTCTTCCCGCTCCATCCGGTGAACACCATAGGGGGCTGCATCGTCCTGAGCAAGGATTAAGTAATGAATCAGACCCTCTTTTACCCAAGTGATCAGTTCCTGATTAATTTCGTGGTTTCGTTTCCTTGCTACTTTATAATCTTCTAACACAGGGGCTGGGATAGTTTTTTCAAGCACCTCAAGTCTTACTTTACCCTCGACATAATCAAAATTATGGACACGGTCATACAAGATGGCCCATTCCCGTATCATGTCATAGTATTTTGCCGATTCAGCATTGGTTGAAGTTACTGCGAGACGTTGGATGGTATCATACACAAACATCGATTTATTAGGATATTCCTTATGAATTTCTTTTAATACACTCAGAGTCTCCTTTGCTTCCTCTGCACTTTTCACCCCTGTTCTCGATGCTACAAGCCCACCATAAGCGAGCATACTGGTAGAGACCACAAATCCATCAACTTTCTTTGCGTTCTCTTTTATCCATTGGGCAATTTCTTTTGTATCACCAGGTGTGGTGAAACGGCCCAGCATCTCTCGAGGCGGAAAAATCACCTTTATCCCTGAGGCTTCGGCTATTTGCTCTGGTACATATAAATTAACAGGTCGGTCATCTAGTGGAATGACCATCAATGTTTTGGTTTCAGATACATCAGCCTTAACACCAGGTGAAAAAAATGGAACGACTAGGGTGATCATCAATAAAAATACCATCACTTTTCTCATTTTTCTTCCATCCTTTCAATTTTTATTGGAGTACAACATCTTGGGTCCGTAATTCTTTTTGTAAATCCAACGTTGATACCTTCCTTGGGGTAACCCCTTTTTGAATAGCTATTGCCGCCGCTACCCCAGCTGCCTGGCCTGTTGCCATACAGGATGGGGTTAGACGTGTCGTTGCCAAAGCTTCATGGGAAGTTGAAATACAACGTCCTGCAACTAGCAAATTTTCGATTTTTTTCGGTAAGAGACAGCGATAAGGGATCCCGTACACTCCTCCTCCTCCAATTGCTCCCTCTTGTACCCCCTTCCCCGTTGGGTCGTGGATATCGATTGGATACCCACTGACAGCTATTGTGTCAGAAAACAAGGTACCATTGATCACATCCTCCATTTGCAGGATATACTCCCCGACAATTCTTCGGGATTCACGGATGCCGATTTGAGTTCCTACATTCGAGATCGATGCCTCTTCAAACCCTGGGATTGAGTTACGAAGGAAGTCTGCCATCAACATCACCTGTTTCCGCCCTTGAAATTCTGCTTTCGTCAAATCCTCTGGGTTCGTTGCATCAAGTCCTTGAATCCTCGTACAGTTTACAAGTACTTCATCCTTTTCAGGTCCTGTAAAAAAAAGGACTTGATCCCTGTTTATGGGGACACCTGAACTTTTCCATTCACGATAAAATCCTTGAACACCCGTCAAAGGGATTTCGTCGAGACGATTAACGGGGGTTTTTCGATAGAAATTTGTGGGATCATTCTTTATCGCCTCTTTTACCTTCTCAAGGTTGATTCCCCGCATCCGGAACTTCATAGTCATGGGTTGTGTTTTGCCATCTTCTTTTCTTCCAGTCGCACAAGGAGTGCCCGAAAGAAAGGCAACATCGGCATCTCCACTCGTATCAATGAATACTTTGCCATTTATGGTTAGGTGCCCGGATTTGGTTACTACATCTACCGAAGAAATCATCCCCTCATTGACTGATACACTGTCAACAAAGCTATGTAACAAAACGTCTGCCTGAGCTTCTTCCAAAAGTTCCATTGCAAGGAGCTTAAAGTGTTCTGGATGATAGGGTGTAACCGTTTTGACAAATCCTACAGTATCTTCCAAATGGCCGGGAGATGCACCGCGACTTTTCAATTTCCGGACTATTTCTTCTGCTATTCCTTTAATCACTTGGCGACCATGGTCGTTATGAAAGGTCATCCATGGGTAAACCAGTGCCACAGTACTCATACCACCTAAAAAACCATAACGCTCTATTAGCAGGGTCGATTGCCCCATTCGTGCAGAAGCCAGCGCTGCATTAATTCCAGCTGGTCCTCCACCCACTACGACCACATCATAATTTTTTTTCATCCTATTTCCCTCCTGTCATCGAAATGCCTTCAATGAATTGCTTTTGGGCAAAAAAGAATACGATCAGTAATGGTACGGTTGCCATGACGGATGCACTCATAAGTCGTTCCCAATGTGTCCCTACTTCATCGGTGAACCGTGCAAGGGCTAGCGGGAGAGTCATTAGTTCCTGTGAATTAATGTAGATAAGCGGTTCATAAAACTCGTTCCAACTTGTTAAAAAGGTAAAAATCGTTAATGTTGCTAATGCTGGTTTTGCAAGGGGTAACATGATGCTAAAGAATATTCGAATATGAGAGCAACCATCCATTTTGGCAGCTTCCTCTAATTCATACGGAATAGCAAGGAAATACTGCCTCATAACGAAGACCCCAAATACACCAGCTGGTCCGAGCATCGGAATCACAATTAATGGTACATGGGTATCGACAAGTCCCAGGTTCCTCATAAGAAGAAATAAGGGAATGGTGATAATTTCTGTTGGAATCATCATCGTGGACAATAAGCATAAAAATAGGATATTACGACCAGGAAACTGCATCCTAGCAAAAGCATACCCAGCTAGTGAGGCAAACAATAAGACCCCTAGTGTCGTTAGGACAGCGATATAGATACTGTTCCAATAAAAGAGATGAAATGGTGTCGTATCCAATACATCCAGGTAATTTTTCCATCTAAATGGGTGAGGGATAAACTGGAAGGTAAACACCTTAGTTGGGTCTTTAAGGCTCGTATTGATCATCCACCATAAAGGGAGAATCATCACCAAACTAACAAGTGTTAATATGATATAAACCGTCGCACTCCTTCTCTTATTCTTCATTTACAACCCACCTTTTTCGAATGCTCCATTGAACAACGGTGAAAACAAGGATGATTAAAAAGAGCACCATCGCCATACTGGAGGCATAACCGAAATTGAATAATTTGAATCCTTGTTCCCAAATATAATAGACTAAAACTTTAGTAGCATTTCCTGGTCCACCGCCAGTCATTACATACACTTGTGAAAACACTTTTAAACTCCCTATGATCGTCAAGATAACTGTTAAAAAGACTGTCGGACTTATCATCGGGAGAGTAATAGAACGGAATAACCTAAATCCCTTAGCGCCGTCTAACTCGGCTGCTTCATACATGCTTGCTGGTACCTGTTGAAGGGCAGCGATAAATAACACCGTATTTAGCCCGACATTTTTGAGGGCACTTGTGACAATGACAACCCACATGGCTAGATGTGAATTGTAGAGCCAAGCAGGTCCTTGGATTCCAAACCAAGAAAGCATTTCATTGATGAAACCGGAATCTGTCGCAAACATATAGCGCCACAGAATACTCCATACGACGATGCTCGTCATAACGGGGATAAAAATAATTGTTCTAAAAAAACCGATTCCTTTAAGTGGTTTATAAAGAAGCAATGCAAGTCCTAAAGCCATGATAATGTTCAAAGGAACAAGGCCACTTGCGAACCAGAAAGTGTTTCCCACCACTTCCCGAAAATTCGGATCGTCTATAAGCTTGGCATAGTTTTCTCCTCCCACCCACTTTGCTTTTCCAAGAAGAGGCCAGTTGGTAAAACTCATATAAAGTGTATAAAGAAAAGGTCCCAGCATCGTAAGGACAAATCCTAGCATCATCGGAGAGATAAAAAGATAAGCTGTTAGTTTGTCTTTTTTGGTATGCATGCCAGCACCTACCCTAACTCATCGATTGCTTTGCGGAATTGCGATACCTTTTCATAAATCGTTTCTGGTCTGTCTTCTGTCACTACGGCTCCCAATAATACACCCTTCACTCCTACCGTGTTAAGAGGACGGACGTCCTTTGGTATCAGTTTTCGCTGGGAGGGAACAAGTACAGGAACGTCAATGCTGTTTACAAGAAATTGATAGTTCAGTAAATCATCCAGACGAAGCGGTGTGCCGTACTCCTCGCTGGGAATAATTGAGGCTTCCAAGGCTGTGAATCCAAGCGCAGCAGGACTTCCTAATAGCCGTGTATCCAAATGTGATATTGCATACGTACGATCCCATGTTCCTTCCCCTATCATCCAGGACGGATGATGGTGAGCATAAATACTATAGAAGCTACAACCATAATGTTCTAGTTGTTGGAGCTCGCTTTTTGAGATTTTATCTAAGTGGTCCCCAGGGACAACCCCGATGGGACCATTAAACCGTTTTCGGAGTTCTTGTAAAAAAGAATTATAGGATTCAGCTGTCCCAAACGTGTTCCCAGAGGCGCGGTGATAGGTATTGGTGTGAATCTTAATGGCATCCGCTCCTGCCTCAATGGCTGCATTTGCGAGATCCAGGTCATTTTCGGCAAGACTAATGATGAGAGTCATAGGTTTTTTACTTAACAATTCTCCTAATCTCTTCAACGTATTTCCCCCTTTACGACAAAAGCGGCTATCGCCGCTTTTGCTCTTTTTGTTATTTTAATATCGGATCGACTTTTTCCTGTACTTCCTTTAAAATTTCCTTTGGCGTTTTCTGTTGGCTGAATAGTTCATCTAGTCCAAATAAAACAGCATTATCAACTTCTTGCCATTTCACATGACCCACTTGAAGACGAGCATGTTTCATACCTTCAATAACGGCGCGATCAATACTTTCTTTCGATGGGTTGTTTGGCTGATTAGCAAACGAATCGGAAGAAAGAACAGATTCACGAGGAGGCACAAAATAGGTGGATGATTGTGTAATCGCTTCTTTTGTTGTCAAGAATTTTAAGAGTTCCTTTGCTTCATTTGGATGTTTAGATCCTTTAAAGACAGAAATACCAGCTTGTCCTAGCATCGGAATACTCCCCTTTGGTCCGCTTGGAATCGGCGCGATATCCCATTTGAAGTCCTTAATTCCCCGGGCACTGGCAACATAACTGTAAACATCCGTAAACATCCCTATTTTCCCAGTTTCAAAACCGATTTGTTCACCCGCTTTTGGGTGGGATTTGTCTTTGAACATCATTCGATCGATCATCGCAAGCGTATCTTCTCCAGCTCCCGAGTTCAAAGTGAATTTGGATACATCTTTATTGAATAAGCTGCCTCCATAACTCCAGGTACGGCTCATAAGTGGAACCCATGTTTTCCAGTCGCGGAATAGATTCGCTCCATAAACGCCATTTCCACTAATTGCTTTAGCGGATTTTTCAAATTGCTCCCAAGTCCATTTGTCTTCCTTAGCATATTCATTTGGAGTTTTTTCCCCTACTTTTTTGAACAAGTCCTCGTTATAGAACATGACTGTAGGGGGTGTTGAGAATGGAATACCAAATAATTGGTTGTCTTTTTGGAACAATTCCAAAGTGCTTGGAATGAAGTCTTTTACATCCCATTCTTTGTCTTTTTGAATCGAAGCTACATCCTCTAAAAGATTATTCTCTTCAAACTGAGGAACCATCCGTTCCGATACCCACCCTATATCTGGTAATTGATTCCCAGCCGCCAAAACAGTGATTTTTTGCTGATAGTCTGGAAACGGAACACTTTGCAATTTAACGTGGACATTTGTATGCGTTTTCATATATTCATCCAATAAACCCTGATACATGGCTAAATGTTGATCATTTCCCCAAATCATGAACGTGAGATCGACAGGTCCTTTATCTTTCGTATCCGTTTTCCCGCTTGTCTGACTCGTGTCTTTATTACATGCGACAGAAAACATTAAAACACTAATAAAAAGGAACATCAGTAGATAATTTTTCTTCATTTTTTTATTCCCCCTTTCGTACATTAATCGTACCACTCCACACTTATTCTAAAAAATACCTTATAGATAAGAAATGGTTACTGTAATAAAGAAGTTAAGTGGGACATTTACGAAATTCCTTTGGGGTCCGACCTGTATGTTCCTTAAATACCCGGCAAAAATGTTTGAAGTTTGGAAATCCAGATAATGAGGCAACTTCGTAAATTTTTAATTGGCTACCTCTTAACAATTCTTTTGCACGGCTAATCCTTTTTTCCATTCGAAATTGGCTAAACGTTTGTCCGGTCTTGGTACGAAACAGTTGTGAGATATACTGAGGGTGCAGATAAACAGCATTAGCTACCTCTTGAAGTGTTAATTCCCTATGCAAATGATCTTCTATGTAAGTAAAAATAGCTTCAAGTCCCGTATCATCCCTTTTTTCTATCCGTTCTTCTTTCGGAAGATAGGTTCGAATTAACGATACAAATTGGATACGGTTTATTGGTTTGGTTACGTAATCACTAATGCCGGAAACAAAAGCTTCGCGCACAAGCGGGAAATCATGAAAACCTGAGATTGCTAAAACTGGAACGTGTTGATTATACTTACGAATTTTTCTCGTAAGCTCTACTCCATCCATCACGGGCATCCTGACATCGGTTAAGATAAGATCCGGCCATCCCTGGTAGCAAAGGATGAGGGCTTCTTCCCCATTTGCCGCAAGCAAAATCCTAACATCCGGAACAGTAATTTTTACCAAATGTGTAATTCCTTCTCTGATAATTGGTTCATCTTCCACAATAAGTATGGTTGTCATTTCTTTCCCTCCTTGGGTATGGTCATTGTGATAACCGTATAACTCCCTGGTAAACTTTCAATATTAAATATGGCTTTTTCACCATACAATAAGTGAAGGCGTCGTTTGATGTTCAAAAGAGAAATGCTTTTTGTAGAATAGGATTCTCGCTCTAGACGTGCATTCAATTCTTCTAGTTTACTGGGATTCATCCCTTTTCCATTATCGATAACTTTTACAGTGTATGTATCCTTTTCTTCTTTTATTGAGATAGTAACGAATATAGAGTGTGAACCCATCCCGTGCCGAAGACTATTTTCTAGTAAAGGTTGTAGAATAAATTTCGGGACATACGCTTTTTCAATGTTTCCTTGTTCGCGAATCTCATAGGAAAGACTGTCACCTAGTCTTGCTTTTTGAATCATCAAGTAGCTTTCGGCCATACTTTTTTCATTCTTCCAATAAATAAGCGGCGTATCGCCTTGCAAGGCGTGCCGAAATAAAGTCCCGAGAGAACTGACAATATCTGATATACCGTACTGTCCTTTCGTAATCGCCATCATATTAATGAGCTCCAGTGTATTGTATAAAAAATGAGGCTGAATCTGAGTCTGGAGGGCTCGAAGTTCACTTTCCTTTTCTCTCAAACTTTTTTCATATCCCTCTTCAATTAGATTTTGGATGGTTTGTCCCATATTTTCCATTCCTCTAGCAAGAGACCCGAGTTCATCCGAAGTATGAATGGGGATTTTCTGCTGAAAGTGTCCCTTTTCCATTTCTTTCATACTCTTTTGGAGTAAAACAACATGCCTCGATAAATGATGCGTGATAAACCAAGCAAATAGAAGCCCGATAAATAACAATGCCATTGTGAATAAGGCGATTCCTCTTTTCATAAGACTCCCTGTTTTATCATAGGATTCAAGTGATACATATACGTTGTAAAAAAAGTTAGTTGTCGGGTCTTTCTTTTGAAACGAAAGCGAATTCAAACTTTTTTCATTGGTCAACAGAATGGTTTGATCATCCTCATCTGTGATTACCATTGAATCCTTTTCATTAAAAAAAGGAAAGAGATTCGAACACCTCTTGGGGTCAATTTCCAATACCACATAACCAAGTGGTTTTAAGGTAGCTGGGTCCCGTAATTGACGGATGAGCGAAAAGACCATTTTTTTATCGCCTTCTTTATGTAGGGGAAGAAAGGTTACACTTCCTTTCTTCAGGTCGCTGTCAACCATCCAATCTTTTCTATTTTCTGTTGTTGGAAACGAATCCGTACTTGTTAGATGAAGGCCTCGAATTGTGTATAGATGAACATTATTTAGCGATAGCTGACTCCATTTCATGGAACCGAGGAAACTCCATATCTCATTCCGTTCCGTTGCTGACGGATAAACTAGTGAGGTGGATTGCTCCTTTAAGAATTTTAAAATAGAAGGAGTTTCAAGCGGTCTAAGGGACAACATTTCTAATGAAGTTAGATAATCGTTAAACTGATAGATACTTCTATCCACTAATAATTTACTCGTAGAATGGATTTCTTTTTTCTGTTGATAAGAAAATAACGTATAGATGGTCCACCCAATGGAACCTCCAATAATCAAGATAATACAGCTGATCCATACCATTAATTTTATCCGATAAAATGGCTTTGCCATTTTCAATCCTCCTCTTATTTTTAAAGAAAAAATGTATAAAAGTGACATGCAGGAAACATGCTCTTCCTTCATTTAATCATACATGAATCTGAGAAAAAGCGGGGACTAAAACTGAATATTGGGAAATTTTTAAGTACATTGGCATTACAAGACTAAGTGGGCAAAAGTCCATAAGTATTTTTCCTTGTTTCAGGTCTGTATAATAGAATGGATATTTAATAGAAATTATATATAGTAAATGGTGCTTGGCACGCCCCGCACCTAGAGACTGCACCCATGCCAGGCGCACAAAAAAAAGTGTTGGATTTTGCCGACACTTTTTTACTAACTTATTTTATATGAGCAACTATTGTAGCTTTATGAGGAAGTTTGAAATACCAAGATACTGCTCTCACCGCCTTTATTAGGTGACTACGGCTTGTTCTCTAAATTTATTTCCATGGTAGGGTTGGGAGTTGAGGCTCATGATAGTTTTTTAAAAAATTCTTGACAAGAATTTATTATTCTCGTATAGTACCAATATGCTTTAGCGCCAAAAAGCGTTTAAGCGAAAAAGAAAATCTATCTGTTAGCAGAAAATAGTAGCTTTGTTTCATGCAGCGAGAAGAGATCGGATGGTAGCTGAAAATCCGAGCATACACAAATGTGAAGTACACCTGCCTAGATAAAACAGATATAAAGAGTGGGCAAGTTTATTCTTGTCAAGTAGGGTGGTACCGCGAAGCATCTTCGTCCCTATGTGGAGAAGAGGCTTTTTTGTATTGTGCAATCCTTTTCTCCTATATACAACGTAGTATTACAAATTGGGGGAGATTTTTACATGTTACACTCTGCAAAATTAAAGCTGCCAGTATGGGAAGCAGCAATCGTTATGCTCACAATTTTAGGGATGGTGAGCAGTGGTATTATTCTATTAGGTTTAACACCTCATTTACCAATGATATTTGCGATTATGTTATTAATGGTGTATGGAATAATAAAAAAAGTAAAAATATCTGATATGGAAAGTGGAATAATGAAAGGTGCTACAACTGGTTTGGGTGCAGTTTATATTTTCTTCTTTATCGGAATGTTAATAAGTACTTGGATGGCAAGTGGTACGATTCCAACGTTGATGTTCTACGGTTTTGAGTGGTTTTCAAGCTTACCATTATATTTTTCAGTATTTGTCGTGTGTTCTATAGTGGGAACATGTATTGGAAGTGCCTTCACAACATCTGCAACAATCGGTGTTGCATTTCTTGGAATGGCAACTGCAATGGATGCATCGTTAGCAATAACAGCAGGAGCAATAGTTTCAGGTGCCTTTCTAGGAGATAAGATGTCACCACTTTCAGATACGACAAATCTAGCATCTGAGACACTAGGTGTTCCGTTATTTGATCATATTAAAAATATGTTATGGACTACGGTACCTGGCTTTATTATTACTTCTATAATATTTTTCTTCTTATCGCCAGAAAGTAGTGGGAAAACGGAAGAAATATCCATTTTCTTAAAAGCTTTACAAGAGCATAGTTACATTAATTGGGTAGCATTAATACCATTTATTATTGTAGTAGTTCTTGCTTTAAAAAAAGTATCAGCTATACCCACTTTATCTGCTGGAATTGTAAGTAGTGTAATTATTGCGTTCATTGCAGACGGTTCATTAACGTTTACGAAAATGTCGAATATATTATTTTCTGGATTCGTGATGGAAAGTAATGTAGAACAATTGAATTCTGTGCTTTCAAGAGGTGGAATTGAAAGTATGATGTTTTCCATATCACTTGTTCTTCTAGCTTTAGGGATGGGAGGATTACTTTTCCTACTAGGAATAATTCCATCTTTATTAAAAGCAATTGAAGGACTATTAAAAGGTGCACCTTCCTTAATCGTTGCCACTGCATGCACAGCAATCGGCATTAACTTCTTTGTAGGTGAGCAATACCTATCTATTCTTTTAACAGGGAAAACGTTTGAAGGACAGTACGAGAAGCTAGGATTTGATAAAAAAACATTAGCACGAGCTTTAGAGGATACAGGAACTGTCATAAATCCGTTAGTTCCTTGGGGGGTTTCAGGTATCTTCCTTACTGGTGTACTAGGTGTCTCTACGTTAGAGTACGTTCCTTTTGCCTTTTTCTGCTTACTATCACCCTTGTTAACAATTTTCAGCGGTATTACGCAAATCGGAATTTCAAAACATGAAACAAATTAATATAGCTTAAAATAGAAGTCATCAAATATTTTACTTAAAAGTTGAATATTTGATGACGTTTTTTATTGAAAAATTAATAGGGAAGCTAAACCAGGGCTTGCACCTTTCTATAATAATGAATATCCATTTTTCTGCTTATTGAATTAAACTAAATTTATCTTTTTCATTCCTTCATTCTTGGTTTAGCAGGATCACAGTTTGGTGGATCAAGATTCGCAGATTCTGCTAGCTTCATTAGATAGTAACATTCTTCACGTGACATATGATCCGCCATTAACGGTGCAAATGTTCCTAATGCTTGATGACTTAGTTCCAGTTCTTCTAGTTCATGTAAAAAATTTTGAAACAGCTTCATTTCTAACTGGGTGTCTACATTCATTTTCGACAAAGCAGGAAATGCAGTCAAATTGGTTCGTAAATATCCCGCTAGTTCGACTGCTTTTAAGTAAAAATCTTCAAAATGCTTCTTAAATGCATTACTTTTTTCTCTTAATTTCGTTTCAACACCGTCTAAATTGGAAGAAATCGCCTCTGAATGAAAGGCAGCATCTAGTAACCACAAAAGATGATGATGAAGCTCATGATAAATAGGTGGAACCTGCCCCGCCTTTAAGTGGTTTATAATTCGTACATATTCTTCTAATTCATTTACCATATGATTTAGAAAGGTGGGTGATAGGTGAATTTTGATTTTGCCAATAAGGTGTTTTCTTAGTAATGAAAATTTAAATTCCCGTAATTTTATTACCTCTGATTCAGCCTGGGCCGTTAGCTGCATCAAATCGCTGGATTTTGCCTGTTCAAGGAGAGTATCAAAAGCTTGAATAAAAGTGGAGGCCTGTTCAATCTCCACTGTTTGAACTGGTGCTAGTGCTTCATATATAAACCTAGAATGATCGCCTAAAATTTGAAGCCAAAAACGATGTTCAAATCTTGCTGTCCGCTCAAAGACATCATTCATACTTGGACCCCCCAGTTAAAAATTTCCACACTAGTTGGATGTATATTCGGCTTATTTATTTCTTATGAACGTAGGAATAAATTTCACTTAAACTGTGGGATTATGAGTATCCCCATAACTAAAGTTAGGGGTTTCGAAAGAATAGGCTTTAAAAGCCGCATTGTCTTTACGTGGGCTACCACAGGTCCCGCTACTACATCGGGCTGAGGCCTTCAGCTTTGCATTTCTTATTATGTTGATTTTCTTTGGGGCCTGAAGGAACTGTTTTCTTTCTAGTCCTTCAAAGGCATCCTTTACATATTTTCGAACAATATTTAAGGCGCCGTTTACATCTGCATGAATGAGAACTTTCGACCCTTTTATCCTGTAAAAAGCCCTGCTGCTTCGATACCCACTAAAATTTGGATGGTTTTCCTCTCCGAAAGTTGGGATTGGATCATGATCCAAGAAACTAGACTTGGACGTATAGCTTTCTTCGCGGTCGATGACTTGAATTCCATTACGTTCAGCCTTGTATCGAATCATTTCAATGAACGTTGCATACGGAATTTGGATGAAGGTTTGCTTATCAGATTTTTTCATTTTGACCTCCATTTTCCAACCAACATTTCTTCCTATGATGATGGTATCAATGGTTCTTTCTAGGGCA
>NZ_DALZYO010000063.1:0-16699 GCF_031988165.1 Neobacillus sp. | reverse complement strand
GCATAAAGAAATTCCCGTCTAAAAGTTTTTCTTTATGCTTATCCAACAACACGCCTAAAGGAGCGTATTTATATGTCTATTATAACAGAATCAAAGACAAGGCAGGTACAGACCTTGAATGAATTATCAAAACGTAAAGTTGTTGAACATAATAGTCTAATAACATCGATTGCCAAAATGGACAAAACCCCATTAAAGATGTTTGAATTAGCTGTCTCTTTAATTGATACAGAAAATCCCCCGAAAGACCAGACAGTTTATTTATCCAAGCAAGAGTTATTTGCTTTTTTTAACGTGGATGATAGCAATAAACATAGTCGTTTTAAAGAAGCAATTGAAAAAATGCAGAAACAAGCATTTTTTAAGATAAAAAAAGCCAAAGAAGAGGGATATGAATTTGAAAGTATTGTGCCTATCCCTTATGTTAAATGGGCGGATTATCATGATGAAGTAACTATCCGATTTAGCCCCGAAATCATGCCTTATTTAATCAATCTCAAAACCAATTTTACGCAACATGCCTTATCAGAAATTTCTGAATTGAATAGCAAGTATGCAATTATTTTGTACCGTTGGTTATCAATGAATTACAACCAATATGAGCATTACAGCGTTAAAGGTGGGCGAAGAGAAGAGCAAGTGGAAAGTTACCGTAATCCGATAATCACTATTCGAGAATTGCGCGATACGACCGATACGGTGAGTGAATATAAAAAGTTTACTGATTTTGAAAGAAGAGTATTAAAAGATCCGATTAAAGAAATCACAAACCATACCAGCTTTAATGTTACGTATGAAAAAGTGAAAAAAGGACGCAGCATTGAAAGTATTGTCTTTCATATCACTAAAAACCAAGTCGCAGATGATATTAGTTACAAATTAGATGATCCCGTTTATATTGACGGTAAGATAAGACAAGAAGAAAGTGAAAAAGATCTTGTATATGAAGCTATGAAGAGTCCATATACAAAATTGTTGATGGAACATTTCTTGTTGTCATACATTGATTTGACGGATACGGCTATTTTGTCAGGGCTACAGAAAAATGTTTATCCACTTTATGACGAATTAAAAGAGTTACGTGGATTAAATGGTGTAAAAGGACACTTAGCATATATTCGAGATAAACAAGATGACTATTCGAAAAATAATATTGCTAAGTATCTTAAAAAATCGATTGAACAGTATCTACCAATCGTTAAAAGGCAGGATATAGATCATGAGTGAAAATTTAAAAACAATTCGAGAACTTGCTGATGAATTTAAGGTATCTAAGCAAGCTGTTAGGAAAAGATTAACCGATGAATTTAGAGCAAACTACGTAGAAACTGTATATAGTAACGGAGTAGAAACATTAGTAGTAACGGTTAGTGGGTACAGGCTTTTAAAACAGCATTTTTCTAGTAGTAACGGCAGTGAAAAAGTAGGTAGCAACGTTGGTGGTAACGGTGGTAATGCTAATGTTACCAGTGATAATAAGCAAACAACGGATAATAGCTATGTATTTAAAATATTAGAACAACAATTAGCTGTTAAAGATAAGCAAATAGAAAATAAAGATTCACAAATATCACAAATGCAAAATTTATTAGATCAGCAACAACGGCTAGCCTTACAGGACAAACAACTGCTCGAAGAATACAAGGCAGAAATTAAGGACTTGAAAGCCTTAACGACGGCACCGCATGATGATGGTGAAAAAGAAGTGACGTCAGACAAACAACCGGAACCTGAAAATAGCACCCCGGAGTCACAACCTAAACCTAAAAAGTGGTGGCGTTTTGGTAAATAGTTACAACTAAAAAAGAAAAGAAGACTAGTTAAATGGCGGAATGCTCTTATGCTAGATTTACGGACAGATTTTCTTCTGCCCTGTAAACTAATAGCATAGGAGCATTTTTTAATATGATTCGATACAAAAAAGAATTTAAGCAGTCTCTTGTTGAGATGCACAATCAAGGCCGTTCATATACTGATCTATCCGCTGAATACGGACCTTCGGTCGACTCAATCCGTAACTAGGTCAAGTTGTACGCGGTCCACGAAGTGGACGGCGAAAAATGGACGCAAGCTGATGTAAACGCATTACAAAAGGAAAACGACAAACTTCGCGAAGAACTTGAGATTTTAAAAATAAGGAATTCTAAAATCAATAAAAGTAAATCAATGGTAACCTTATAATTAGTATTGGGTAAAGATAGGAAAACAAAGGCAATAATAGCCGGTTACATTTATTTAAAAAAGACTTGACAAGAATGGTTTACAATAGTAAACTTATCTCAAACATTTACGTTTACGCATGTAGACAATAAGGAGGGAAAGAGAATGAGTACAATAGTAGTTAACCCTCATATCACAGATGCTGAATGGGAAGTTATGCGTGTAGTCTGGGTGACTGGTCGAGTGACTAGTAAAGAAGTCATCTCCATATTGAAAGAAAAAATGGACTGGAAACAAGCCACTATCAAAACGCTCTTAGGTCGACTGGTTGAAAAAGGCGTACTAAATACAGAGCAAGAAGGTAGAAAATTTATTTATACTACCAATATTGAAGAGAAAGAAGCCTTAGGAAATTATACAGACGATATTTTCAACCGTATTTGTCGAAAGAATGTCGGGAATGTAGTAGGGAGTATCATTGAAGATCATGTCTTAAGCTTCGATGATATCCAGCGACTAGAAGAAATATTAGAGATGAAAAAAGCTTTCGCAGTAGAAGAAGTGGATTGTCAGTGTACAGAAGGGCAATGCGATTGCCATTTACATCATCATGGAGAATAAGGAGCGAAAAAATTGGAGAATAAATCGTTTGCCATAGAAGGTATGACCTGTGCGTCTTGTGCGCAGACAGTAGAAAAAGCGGCAAAAAAAGTACGTGGGGTCACACAGGCTTCCGTGAACCTAGCAACAGAAAAGTTGAGTATAGAATACAATGAACCAACTTTTTCGGTAGAAAATCTACAAAAAGCGGTGGATAATTCAGGGTATGAACTGATTGCCCAAGAGGGAAAGACGCAAACCTTTGCAATTGAAGGGGTTTAATCTGTAGAGGTTGATTTAGCGACTAAAAAAGCAGTACTTGAAAGTCAAACAGAGATTGATACCGAAACGCTCAATGCTGCTTTAGCAGAAACTAACTATTCAGTATTAAGTGCATAAAGTACGAATACCATTTATTCATAGATAGTAGATAGAGATAAAGTATAGAACCCTTTTCATGAGAATTATATGCAGTGTTAGATGAGAAAGTTCTAAAACTTTAAAATCAGTCTCTAATATAATAAGGAGGAATTAAAAATGAGGAATAACAAAAAACATTCGTCACATAGTCATCATAATCACGGCGACATGGGTCACTCAAAATACGACCATAATGAAATGGAACATAGTCAGATGGATCACAGTGAAATGGATCACAGCAAGATGAATCATAGTGAAATGGATCACAGCAAGATGAATCATAGTGCGATGGATCACAGTGAAATGGATCATGGCGCAATGGGAGTTCATGCCCACCACCATCACGGTAGCTTTAAGGAGATTTTCTTGAAGTCACTCCCATTAGGAATTGCAATCTTACTCATTACTCCTTTGATGGATATTCAGTTGCCTTTCCAAATTATCTTTCCTTATGCAGACGTTGTAGCAGCTGTATTGGCAACAATTCTATACATTTTTGGCGGAAAACCATTCTTCATGGGTGCGAAAGATGAGTTTAATTCAAAAGCTCCAGGCATGATGTCCTTGATTACTTTGGGAATAACGGTTTCTTATGCCTATAGTGTTTACGCAGTGGCCGCTCGATATGTGACCGGAGAACATGTCATGGACTTCTTCTTTGAGTTTACAACGTTAATTTTAATCATGTTATTAGGACACTGGATTGAAATGAAGGCATTGGGTGAAGCAGGGGACGCGCAAAAAGCATTGGCTGAGTTGGTGCCGAAAGATGCTCATGTTGTTTTAGAAGACGATTCGATTGAGACTCGTCCAGTTGCTGACTTGCAAGTAGGTGATTTGATTCGTGTTCAAGCCGGAGAAAATGTTCCAGCAGATGGAACGATCCAGCGTGGCGAATCACGTGTAAACGAAGCGCTTGTGACTGGGGAATCGAAACCAATTGAAAAAAATCCTGGAGATGAGGTCATCGGTGGATCAACCAATGGTGGCGGAGTCCTCTATGTGGAAATAAAGCAGACGGGCGATAAGTTCTTCATTTCTCAGGTTCAGACATTAATCAGTCAAGCTCAAAGCCAACCCTCTCGAGCAGAAAATCTTGCACAAAAAGTTGCAGGATGGCTCTTTTATATTGCGGTTATTGTAGCTCTTATTGCCTTTGTCATATGGATGGTTATAGCTGATGTACCAACGGCAGTTATTTTTACAGTCACCACATTAGTTATTGCTTGTCCGCATGCCCTGGGTCTGGCTATTCCATTGGTGACTGCTCGTAGTACCAGCTTAGGGGCCAGTCGGGGATTATTAGTGAAGGACCGGTACGCTTTGGAGTTGACTACAAACGCAGATGTTATGGTTTTAGATAAAACTGGAACTTTAACAACTGGTGAGTTTAAAGTATTAGATGTTGAACTCCTTAATGATAAATATACGAAAGATGAAATCGTTGCCTTATTGTCAGGTATCGAAGGTGGATCTAGTCACCCTATCGCTCAGTCAATTATTAGTTACGCAGAACAGCAAGAGATACGTCCAGTAAGTTTTGATTCGATTGATGTTATTTCTGGCGCTGGTGTAGAAGGTCAAGCTAACGGACATCGTTATCAATTAATCAGTCAAAAAGCATATGGACGTAATCTGGATATGGATATTCCAAAAGGAGCAACCCTCAGTGTCTTAGTAGAAAACGACGAAGCAATCGGTGCTGTAGCTTTAGGGGATGAATTAAAACCGACAAGTAAAGCCTTAATACAAGCCCTTAAAAAGAACAAGATTCAGCCGATTATGGCAACGGGTGACAATGAAAAAGCGGCTCAAGGGGCTGCAGAAATTTTAGGTATTGATTATCTAGCTAATCAATCTCCTCAAGACAAATATGAATTAGTTGAAAAACTTAAAGCAGAAGAAAAGAAAGTTATCATGGTCGGTGACGGGGTCAACGATGCACCTTCTCTTGCATTAGCAGACGTTGGTATAGCTGTTGGTGCCGGAACTCAAGTAGCATTGGATTCAGCCGATGTCATCTTGACACAGTCAGACCCTGGCGACATTGAATCCTTTATCGAGTTGGCTCAGAAGACCACACGTAAGATGAAAGAAAATCTTGTTTGGGGAGCAGGGTATAACTTTATCGCGATCCCAATAGCTGCAGGAATACTAGCACCAATTGGCATAACATTAAGTCCAGCAGTCGGTGCCGTCTTGATGTCACTTTCGACTGTAATTGTTGCCATCAATGCTATGACATTGAAATTAGAGCCAAAATAAACAGTTATTTGGCACATGAAATAATTGAATGACCTTATCGTGTAAAAATACAATAGTTTCACAGGAAAGGAAGAGATGAAATAATTTAAAAAATCATCTCTTCCTTTTTGCTCAGAAGTCAATAAATTGGTCTATTTTTATTCAGTTACTTAGGCAACATTTGAGATACGATTGCGATTATAAAAATTGATATACTAACCAATGGCTGCTTGGAAGACTGACATATTAGCCTCGATATCATCGAATAACTAAATACAGAAAAATACAATAAATATTATCAAACTAGGGACTATACTAGAAAACATCAGTACATTCCTTAACTCAGGGTCTATAATTATATAATGACCCCTCAAAAAGACTATTAAAACAGCCCCCATTATCTGACTAGTAGATAATGGGGGCTGTTTTTTTGTTTAATGTTATAATAGATCTTAAAATGCTGGACTGAATTGAATGGTCAAACGTTGGTTTGTTGCTTGGGCGATCTCAGATAGTATTTTTGTCGAAGCATTCATCGAACCATTTTCAATGCGTGCAATCGTTGATTGTGGTTTACCAATCAAATTGGCAAATTCACGTTGGCTCAATCCCATATTTGCACGAAGGTCACGAACTTTCACTGCGACCTCTAAATTAATATTTTCTTGCTCAACAATTTGTGCAAATTCAGGATTTTTTTTACTACGTTCAGCAACGTATGCATCAAGTTTACTCATTGATTTTCCTCCTTATTCAAATACTGACTGCGTCTATTCCGAGCGATTTTCTTTTCATTTTCAGGTGTCTTTTGCGTTTTTTTCGTGAAAGCGTTAGTAATAATGTATTGACTACCTTTGACTTGAAAGTAAAGAGCCCTTTGAATGTTTGAAGATCGTTTAGAACGAATTTCATAGAGATTATTTTCTAGATTTTTTACCCATAATTGTCTTTCCGCCACTAAGAGGCCATTATTTTCAATATTTTGAATGGTTGCAATTAATTTAGCAGCATCTTTATCAGGTAATTGATCTAAGAACTGTTCAAATTCAGCCCAATCGTAATAATCAAACTCAAATTTTTCCATAACAACATGATAGCAGATGCGCTATCATCAATCAAATTATTAACTTTAAAGGAGTAGCTAATGGTGCAACAAATTGTCCTCCCCATCAAAGACTCCAACGTCTTAAAAATGGTGCAAGACACCTTATTAGATAGTTTTCGGGCGGGTCGCCGCAACTACACTATCTTTCAAGTTGGCAAAGCCACTCTACTGCGGGTGAGTGATGTGATGACGTTAAAGAAATCGGATGTCTATAATCCCGATGGGTCTGTTAAAAACACGGCCTTTATTCATGATAAAAAGACAGGTAAAGCGAACACGTTATATTTAAAGCCCGTGCAACAAGACTTGTTGCAATATCATGATTGGCTAGTCCAACAGAATATCACTTCGGATTGGTTATTTCCCTCAACGTCCCATCCAGATCAACATATCACAGAGAAGCAGTTTTATAAGGTGATGGCACGTGTTGGTGACCTATTAGGAATTAACTATCTGGGCACACACACCATGCGTAAAACAGGTGCCTATCGCGTTTATACGCAATCAAACTATAATATTGGTTTAGTCATGCACTTATTGAATCATTCGAGTGAGGCTATGACGCTTACTTATCTCGGGTTAGATCAAGCAAGTCGCGAAACAATGTTAGATCAAATTGATTTTGGGTAATAACGCCAACTAATCTCCCTAAATTAGCACGTATTTGTTCATTTTGACGCCACTATGGAGGTATTTTTAATGACTAGGATTACTAAGGCACAATTAGACAACATCATTACACGTTGCCACCATCCGAGGTAATTGGTGCCCCATTGTCTGAAACTGCAACTAAAGGGTTGCTAGGTAATACTTTTTGAGTCATAATTTTAGACGCTCCAATTTTTGAGTATTTGGTTTGTTTTTCACTAACAAAATATCATAACAAAGAGCTCCTATGGTTTTCACCCAACGGGTGAAAGCGCAAAACCCGCTGAAACGGTATTAACTTGCTGTTTCAGCGGGTTTTTGTTTGTCTTGATGAATAATCCGGGTATTAAGTTCTACACCATCTCACTTTTCTCGACCATAGAGCGTCTTTCTAGATATCCCCGAACAGATTTACTCACCTGTTTGGGGTTTTCTTTACAAAAAAGTGTTTTTTGTCAGCAGGCGTGTTGGTAACCACTAAAAGTAACTCCCTAAGGACACCATTTTCGATGACGTAATATAACATATCGTTTCTTTGTATACATGGTTAGCTATTACAGGTCGACTCAATTAAAGGTGTTCTAAAAATATGATTTAAAATTTTACCCGGATTATTTCTAACGAATCGACAGGCAAGCACCCTGATGCGCTATACTCTGCTGATTTAATGAACGCAGCTAAAGAAGAAGCTAAGCGTCGAGGATTGTTTGACTTAAATAATCTATAACTGATTACCATATAACTAAATATCTAAAAAGAAAAACGTCTTGAATATTCAAGGTGTTTTTTTGTCTACAAATAATAATTCAGTAAGATACCAACGCCATAAGCAACAATTGCAGCGACGTACCCGACAGAAAGTGTGCGTAGAATTTCTGTTCTTACTTTCTGCTCTGACAGGTTGGCCTTCACCCAGCCTAGCAACGCCAAAGAGACACCGACGATGACAAAGGCGATTGGAAAGGCGATGGCTTTGTCGTGAATGAGCGCATTTGTAATTAAGTAGGCACCTAGTGGAATTAAACCGAAGACGTTAAACGAAATGAATGTCGCGATACCAGCTGCCAATGCTTTACTTTTTGATTGATTGTTATCCGATGTTGCTGACAGGTAGGCACCGGCCCCCATTGAAAAGCCATCGGCTAATAAGTTTGAGAATCCCAAAATGATGATAACGATGTTTGAAACGTTACCACCGACCGATCCAGCAACGACTGCGAACGTCGTGATAATGCCATCTAAGCCACCGTAGACGATGGCTGAAACGTGTTTTTTCATTTATTTTCTCCAGTTTCTCTCAGTGGTGATAAAACCAATATATAAGAAAAAAGTGACCAATTATCGGTAATTTCACATCGGATTAAAAATGTTTCAAAAACGAAACAAATAAAACCCGGATTATTCATGCACTAAATTTTTAACCACAGCTAAATCAGTAAAATACGATAAAACACCTTGAAACTGCCAGTACCTTGGCACAGTTTCAGGGTGTTTTTTCGATTGAGCGTTTTTTGAGAAAAATAGGAACACTAAAACCAGCCAGATTTTGCTATTTTTTTGAAAATCTACTTCGTTGTTTTATTGCTACAAAGCATTTAGTCGTTCCCAAGCTCGCCAGAACAGACCATCGAATTGTTCTTGGATGCGGCTATCTAACGTCAAAATCACCTTGCGGGCGTGCTTAGTGACACACGTCCACCGATTTTTAACAAACGGTCTCGAAAGGTATTGATTGTCCACGATTGTTGCTGGTCGTCCAACGCAATACTCTTCATCAACCGCATCAAGTTTGATGCAATTACTGAGATCCACATGCGCGCTTTGTTGGCGAAAAATGAACTGCTATCAGTTTTGCCAAAGGCAAATCCACCTTTAAGCTCGCGAATAATATCTTCAATCGCCGCACGCTTGCGGTAAACACGGACGATGTCTTTTTGTGGAAGACTTAGGTTAGTGACGATGAACTGTGTACCGCCATGTTCATCATTTAAAACGATATCCTTATTTTTAAGTATAAATCGACTTAACTTGATACAAATAATAATTCATCTAAATCAAATATCTCAACACATTTTTGGGTATGCCGTTTAATTAGACCTCTCTCTTCCAATGATGAGAACTTACGGCTTATTGTTTCTGGAGTTGTCCCCAGGTAAGTAGCCAAATCTTTTTTTGACATGGGTAAAGTCACATAAGTATGGTTTTTTTCATCTTCAACATTTTCTGATAGAAAATCAATAATTCGAGCTTCAACAGGTTCAGTACTGACTTGCACAGTTTGTTTTTCTGATAACTGTAGCCGTTTTGTAATATCCGATAATATTCGTCGCATGATTTCTGGATAGAGATCTAAATATTGATCTAAATTCTTTTTATGAATCCTACAAATACTTGTTTCCGATATTGCTTCAGCATAATTCGAATGATAACTTTCAGTCTGTAAAATAGCAACTTCCCCCATAAAATCACCAGGATGTAGGATGCGTATAGTTTGCTCACGACCAGACTCACTTAGGCTATAAATACGTACACGTCCATTGTTTATGATATATAATGTGTCATCTTTATCACCAAACCTAAATAATAGCTCATTCTTTACGTATTGTACTTCATTCGCTGATTGAGCAATTAGACGCATTTGTTCATCATTGAGATGATTGAAAATCGGCACTAAACGTATACAATCTACATGACTATGATGATTATGGTTTGCCATACCGTTTTCCTCCTAATTAATCGTTATCTATATAGTCATCGTCTTCTAAGGCATCCTTATTAATAAATGCTTGAAGTTGCCAAATATTTACGTCTAAATAAGCTTTATAACTAATTAGTGAATCTTCCAAAGCATCATTTCCTTCTTCTTGTGCTAAGCGAATTGCACGAATAGTAAATTCACGATTAGATCTAAAATCTTCTACTATCTGTAGGACCATCTCATCAGCAGTGTAATATTTTTCCGAAGAATCTTCAGAAATCGTTGTAAATTCTTGAAATTCAGTAGTTGTTGATGCTGGCTTAAATCCTGAAGCTAGTAAACGTTCTGCAATTTTATCAAACCATGCCTCATTCTCGTTATATAAATTTTCAAAAACATTATGCAATGCATAGAAATTTTTGCCTTTTACATACCAATGATATTGATGTAATTTTACATGTAATGTATGAATATTAGCAAGTATATGATCTGTAACAGCTGCAGAATTAATCTTAGTATGATGAATGTGTTCTTTATATGCTTGTTCGGCAGCTAATTTTTCTTGCCTTTCATTTATCGTTGTCATTTTATGCACCTTCCTTTACTTTTGAACTAATTACTGGGTATCCTAAGTCTTCAATTGCTTTTTCAATTGTATTCAAATTGACCTGATTTTCATCAAAATCCACTTTTACCTTACTCGCATTGAAAAGTACTTTTACAGAATCTTTTTTTACACCAGCAGTCTGTTTTAAACCATGTTCGATTTTTTGTAAACATGATGGACAAGTTAATGTTTCTAATTTTAATGTTGCTTTAGTCATATCTATCACTCCTTTAAGTAAATTATATAGGCCATTCTTTTTAAAATACTTGATATAGATCAATTATCTTAATTGATAACCTCTTAATCTCATTGCATTTAAAATAACTACTAAAATACTGGCCTCATGAACCAACATCCCAATTGACATAGACATCCATTCACTAAATATTAAACTAACCAATAGTATTATTACGACTCCAACAGCAATTAGAATATTTTGTCGCATATTCGCATATGTTCCTTTTGCTAGGCCTAAAGCATGAGGAAGGCGGTTAAAGTTAGAATTCATTAAAACAATATCTGAACTTTCAATTGCGACATCTGTTCCATTCCCCATAGCTATACCTACCTCTGCAGTAGCCAGAGAGGGACTGTCATTAACGCCGTCACCGATAAAAACAACTATTTCACCTGAGTCCTGTCGTCTTTTTAGAAATGCTTGCTTGTCCTCTGGTAGCATATCACCATGGGCTTCGGTTAAACCTAGTTCCTTTTTAACTGAATTAACTGTACCTTGGTTATCACCTGATAATACAATGAGATTTTTAATACCAAGTGATTTTAATTTTTGTAAGTCCTGCTTAACACCTGGTCGAACTTTGTCGCGGATACCCATTAACATGATTAACTTATGATCAACTGCCGTTAATACAATTGAATTACCGGTTCTTTCTAATTTATTCAATTTTTTAAGAACATCATCAGATAGCGGTATACTTTCTTGTTTCATTAAGGCTTTATTCCCTACTGAAACAATGTGCCCATCTACGTGAGCAATTACGCCCCCACCTTTTACAACCTGTGTATTTTCTATAGGTTTTAATTTATATTGTGCTAATTTATTTGCAATAGCAACGGCTAATGGATGATCAGACTCATTTTCAACTGAAAACAATAGCGATAAATCCTCCTCCTGATTATTCCCGTAGTGAATCATCTCGCTCACTTCAGGCTTTCCTTCAGTTAAGGTACCTGTTTTATCGAATAACACTGTATCTGCATTGGCAAAATGACTAATCACTTCAGAACCCTTAAATAAAATACCATTTTTTGCACCATTTCCTATACCCGCAACATTTGAAACAGGTACACCAATTACCAAGGCCCCTGGGCACCCAAGTACTAATACAGTAATCGCAAGTTCTGTATCTTTGGTTAATACCCAAACCAACAGCCCAATTGTAAGTACTGCAGGTGTATACCAGCGAGAAAACTGGTCAATGAATCGTTCTGCTTCTGATTTAGAATCCTGTGCTTCTTCTACCAACTCAATAATTTTTCCAAATGTAGAATCTTCCCCTACTCTATCAGCCACTATTTGAATAGTACCATTGTCCATAATAGTACCGGCAAATACTTCATCGTCTTTTTCTTTCTTTAAAGGTAAAGATTCACCTGTGATATTAGCCTCATTTACATATCCTTTTCCAGTAGTTACTTGACCATCTACGGGAATCTTGGCACCAGTCTTTACTAGGAGAATATCCCCTTCTTCTACTTCATCAATATCTACTTCTGCAAATTGTCCCCCTGTCAATTGCTTAAAAGCAGTTTCTGGAGCCATTTCCGTCAACTCTTTAATAGCTGATCGTGTTCGGTTAAGTGTTCGTTGTTCTAAATATGATCCAAATAAAAATAAAAAAGTAACAATTGCTGATTCTTCATAATTTTGAATAAAGAGAGCACCAATGACCGCTATCGTTACTAAAACATCAATACTTACTACTTTTACTTTCATAGCCTGATAAGCCTGTAAAGAAATGGGGGTAGCGCCTAATATCGAAGCTATAATAAAAGCACTATTAAAAATTATTGTATTGGCAAAAATAAAGTGTGAAATTAGTCCTAAGGCAATGAGTAAGCCAGTGATACTCATAATTTTATTTTTATATTTAAGAATATTATGTTGCATATGATTTCTCCCTTAATTTTAGTTCAACTAAAGTGTATTAACTTTTGGGAGATATAAACTTGACGTCCATCAAGTTTATGAAATAGTTCTAAATAAGTAAAAATATTATAATATTGGCTTAGTCATGCACTTATTGAATCATTCTAGTGCGGCCATGACACTGGCTTACCTTGGTTTAGATCAAGCCAGCCGTGAGACTATGTTGAATTGCTCGTATACTGAAAATCCGGACCGCTTTATTTCTAGGGCATAATCCGAGATAATCAAGTATAGGAGTTTTTTATATTATGAAAGCTAAGCGATACTCAACAGAATTTAAGTCATCAATTGTCACCTTGTATAACGAGGGACGTTCTGCTAATTCTCTAGCCAATGAATACCACTTGGCTGTACAAACCGTCACGGGTTGGGTGAAGAAAGCCCAAATCATAGGGACGGACGTTACCGGTAAGCCAGTGACTCGCGCCCAATTTAATGCAATGCAGAAAGAAGTCGCAAGACTCAAAGAAGAAAACGAAATTTTAAAAATTGCGGCCGTTTTGCTGGGCGAACATCGCAAGTAACACGTAAGACCCATTTTCCTATTGTCCAATCATTGCTAAAACAGCATTTTAAACTCATGATGGTGCTTCGCCTACTCAAAATACCCAAAAGCACCTACTTTGATTGGGTTCACTATACTGAGAGCCAACGACAACGAGAAGACACGATCTTAAAAGCTTTGTTGCGTGAAATTTGGCAAAATAACTATAAAGCTTATGGCGCGCCACGTCTGCGATTAGCATTAGCTGATCTGAATTTGCATCATGGAACCAACCGAGTTCGTCGTTTAATGCGAGAAGCTGGCATATACTCTGTCATGAGTCGTCGATTTAACAAACCAACGACAACTGTTGATTATCGTCAACGTCCCAACTTAATCAGGCATTTACCCGAAGCCAACGCTTGGAGCATGGACATCACTTATTTAAAGTTGAGTAATGGTCAGTGGGTCTATTTAGCGTCAGTTTTAGAGTTACAAACGCGTAAGATATTAGCCCATCCAATCAGTGCCACGATGGATACCAAATTGGTAGTTACAACACTACAAAGATCGCTGTCAACTGATAAAAAACCAAATTATTTACATACTGATATGGGCAGTCAGTTCACTAGTTTTGGCTTTGAAAATTTGTTAAAGCGACATAAAATTGATCATTCGTATTCAAAACTAGGACATCCATATGATAATGCCAAAATTGAAAGTTTTCACTCCCTATTAAAGCGTGAAATGATTTATCAATTCCGGTTTCCATCGATTGCACATCTAATTTTAGATGTGTCCAAGTATATTCATTGGTTCAACAACGAAAGAATCAGTCTTGCCAATCAAAAAATAAAAGTTGCCTAATCAGTTCAGCCCTAGATAAAAAACATTCCGAATTATTGACTTATGAGCAAATCAAATTGATTTTGGTTAAACTCATTAGCTATAACTACAGTTATAGTTGTAGTTATAGCTAAGGTTTTATAGCTAAAAAGCATAGATCATTAGACTCAAGCAATACTTTAGTGACTTATCAACCTGAACTTTGCTATGCTCTGTATTAAAGACTATAAATGGTGGGAATTTAGCATATGCAAATAGGTGAAAAAATAAAAATTATTCGTGAAAACAAAAAGATGTCATAATAAAACATGGCTAAAAGTTTACACGTATCATATCAAGCGGTATCTAATTGGGAACGTGGGAAAAGTTATCCCGATATCTCTAATATTATTATGATTTCAGATTTATACAGTATTTCATTGGATGAACTGATTGGGGAAGATAAAAACTATAAAGACATATTGCTTGAAAAGAAAGTATTAGGCATCGCAGATACTATACTTAATATTATTTTCCTATTGTGCGCCGTAATGATAGTAATTTACATGATGATCGAAAACAAGCTCACCTCAGATAATTCCTTTTATATCATTCTGACAATCCTGGTTGTAATCCATACCAGCCTTGATTTATTAAAATGGTTACCAAAAAAACGCATGTAGTTGGCTTACAGGGAATATTGGTAATCCTTTGAGACTTAAATTAATACGATGGAGAATTATATTAGCATTCAAAATAAGTTGGGATAGACACCGATGCTATCTCAACTTATTTTTTATGTGGTTAAGCTGACATCAGCTTGCCCCGCCGGAGGTCTTACGAGCCGGATAATAGGCGCTATAAAATAGCAGTTTCCCCAGTAGGAAGGGGAAACGCTACTGTCATCGCTTGTCGATGACTCGCCTCGCAGAGCCTGTCCAAAATAGAATTTTGGTATAACAGGCTATACCAGATTTTTAACGGTGTTATACTGGTCTTGGAAAACCTTTTTCGAGGAGGCATTTTTGATGGCGCATTTAAAGAAAAATACGCGTGGCGCAGTACCCGGTTTAGCGGTCCATTTTGAACGTAAAACCGACCATCACACTAACAAAGAAATTGATGTGTCGAAAACCTATCTGAATCAAGAGCTCATGGCAGATGGTTCAGATATGCTTTCACGCTTCAATGCGCGCTTAAATGACATTTATTGCATGAGAAGAGACGACGTGAAGGCATTGGCGACTTGGATAGTCACTTTACCTGAAGAACTCGCAGAAGCGCCCTACGAGCAACAGAGCGCCTTTTTTGAAGTAACCACCAATTTTCTTAATGAACGTTATGGTCAAGAAAATGCCGTGGCCGCTGTCGTGCATTATGATGAGACAACCCCTCACTTGCACTATGCCTTTGTCCCAGTGGTTTTTGATGATAAAAAATCACGTGATAAAGTATCCGCTAAAGAAGTGCTCACGCGGCAGGATTTGCAAACCTTTCATGAGGATTTAGATCAGCATTTAAAAAAAGTGCTGCCATTTTATGAACAAGGGATTTTAAATAACAAAACCTTACCGTTTGAGAATGTGGCTGAAATCAAAAAATACAATGATCAGTTCAACGCTTTAAAGGCTGAACTAGCTGACATTGAAGACAATATTACGGCTAAAAAGGCCGTACTAAAAATCACGGATCAAGCCTTAACGGAAGTGGACTTAGCCGAAAAACAAATTGATGACTTTAAACAAGACTTATCTAAAAATCTCTTTGGTAAGACGGTGCTTAAACCAGATGACTTAGATCGCTTTAAAAGTGTGTTAGCCACGATGAAGAAAGCCACCTTACAAAGCCAGAATGAGACGGAAGAACTCAAGCAAACCTTAGGACAAGTCAAAGCGCAATTAGCTGGCATCCAATCTGACTATCAAAACCTAAAAGAAACGCATCAAGCGCTTCAGAAGCGGCAGCGAGACCAGCAACAGCTGGATTATGCTATGCGTGATATGCTTAAAAACGATTATGGTGTGAACAGTATGAAAACGAGTGATGTTCAAGCACGCTATGTGCTTTATAAGCTTGATCATGACGAACTTACAAAAAATAAGAAAACGGCCAAATCATGGTTAACAACGCTGACGACTGCTAGAGAAGATACTGATACTAAAATATTGCTGACTAGATTAGATCAAGGGATTGAACAAGTTAAAGCATTAATTAATCGAATCATTGAATTAACGCGTGATATTTTTAAAGGACCAAGTATCTAACGTTAAACCGTCTTATTTGCCCTTCTAAGCGTTTTTAGACACAAAACGTATAAATTAATCATTAACCAAGTTAAAATGACTCTATCGGCTTATTAAGGGGATATAATATTAGATAATAAGGGATATATCATTGAAAATCGTTCAAAAAAGAACCCTACGTAAAAAATTGACTTACGATCGGGTTTTTTTTGTTTTGTTTTTTATGGGTTTAATAAAAAGGCGCAGCCTATTATAAGTTTATCTTTTATACTTTAACCTTTTGTTCTTTTGCGTGGTTATAAATTCAGTAATATCAAGGGTTTAATAGGTAATATAGCGACAAAAAACTATGCATATAGCGACAAAAAACTATGTATATAGCGACAAAAAACTATGTATATAGCGACGTTTTAAACTATTTTGTCGCTATATAATGTTATAATAAAAGCATAAAGAAATTCCCGTCTAAAAGTTTTTCTTTATGCTTATCCAACA
>NZ_DALZYO010000062.1:0-17400 GCF_031988165.1 Neobacillus sp. | reverse complement strand
TCTCGTTTCCTCCTGTTACTCACTCTTACGTTGTTATCTATTTACTCACTAAAAAGGGCATTCCATTTTAATTATTAAGTATACCGTTAGCAAATTAGAAAAAATGCTAGAGGTTATTTCGTCAGTTAGATGTTAATTTAGTAACACATTAACTTTACAATATCTTTTTAAAACTATACTCCATTTCTCCAGCTAGAGCCTCCGGAGTATCTCCAGTTTCTCTAAAATCATGCGTATAAATTTGTTCAAACGGACCAAAATTTACTTGCTTATAAAATTCAAAACAAGGGAATCCATCATGTTCTCCTTGAATATCGATACTACCTTCTTTTTTAACCTGTACAGTTAATAGGTAGTCAACAGGGGGAGCATATACATTTAATGGGTTGCTAGCACTTGCACTCATTTGAAACTTGACGTCATCAGAACTCCATACAATATTAGTGCACAAAATACCTTCTGTACTTGCTTTTCCAGTTCTCTTTTTTACGGAACCATCTGGATTTGTGACTCTTTCTGTTGTTATGCCAGTATTCGCGTATGAGAAAATTTCTTTTTTATCAAAATCTACAACTACTTCTTGTTCAACTCTGGAACGCATAGTGTTTACAGCATATGGTGTAAATTCACGTGAATCACCTTCGAATTGGATTACCTTTCCCGTTTGCATATCTTTCCTAGGTTCAGTCCAAGACATTGGAATAAATACACTCGCCCTAATTTTTACAATGTTAATCATATAGACCTCCAAAGTTTATTGATTATTTTTTAGCGATTTCCATTTCTTTTATAACAAAAAAATATAATCAACTTGATTGACCACTTTACGAATAGTACAATGGAATTCATATAAAGTCAACTTGATTGACTTTATTTAAGGAGGTTTTATGGATGAATCACAAAGTATTAAATGAATTGGATCTTGCATCACTTTTGTCATTATCCTTTAGTACATTGATTGATGAACTACATGACAGATTAAGTGAATTAGGGTTTAGAGATATTAGACCTGCACATGGATTTATGTTTAAATGTATCACTCCTAATGGAGCAACAGGAATAGAACTAGCAGAGTATTTAGGAATTACAAAGCAGGCTGTAAGTAAAATGGTGGATTATCTTGAAAATAGAGGGTATGTAATGCGTCAAGCTCATCCCACTGATAAAAGAGGAAAGATTATTGTTTTGACTGAACGAGGTTGGTTAGTATTGAAAGCAAAAGAGAAGATACTAACTGAGATTGAGGAACGCTGGAATGAAAACATAGGTACTGAACGGATGCAAATGTTCAAAGAAGATTTAACAAAATTAGTTTATGAAGAAAATAAAGGTAAATTATCATCGAGGTTAAGACCTGTCTGGTAAATATAGAGTTTATAAAGGGGACTTTTAAACGTGTTTAAATTCGTACTAACAGTTTAGCAGCATTCCAGTAATTATATAAATTAGAAGCAATGTTTGTGAAGAATTTTACTTAAAGTAACGATTGCTTTAGTGAAAAACGGTGAAAATCAGAAATCCGACCTATGGATTTCTGATTTTTTTATTTTTAATTTGTAAAATTAGACCTATTTTAATAATTATTGTTAAAAGGTATAGTATGAATCGTAAGGGATGAAACCAGCATCAAACGTTCGCCTAAAATCTAATAATAGAATGCTCTTCCAAACTCGTGCATCGGAGTGAGAGGTATGACAAGCAGGATTGAAAACATTAGATTAAAATTAAGGACGAAGCTGGAGTTCGTTTATCATCTTTGGAAAGATTGGATCCATAAACATCCGACTGTTTTTCGTATTTATGCCATTTTCTCTTGGATTTCTTTGATTGCCTTCATTCTCAGTTTAATTTTCATGGAAGACTCACGAAAAATATTCGTGCAATTTTTTTGGTCGTTCTATGTGATTTTACAATTTTGGCTTTTATGTCGAAGTAAAACGTTGTCATGGAAACAATATACCTATTTCTTTCTTGCAGGAGCATGGCTGATCGTGCCGTTGAATTCAGTTTTAGTATTTTCGATTACCGCGGTTTTTGGCGGCGAAGCTTCTGATGTATGGAGCCAAGCTGTTTTAACACCCATTGCTGAAGAAGTGTTGAAATTGATCCCCCTTGGTGTCTATCTTTTTTTGTCACGCCGTGCCTCATCCTTAAGTTTATCCGATTTTGCCCTTATTGGAGCTGCATCGGGAGCCGGTTTTCAATTTTTAGAGGAAACAACTCGCCGTTTAATAACTGGAGATCATTATGGAGTTAGCTTTCTTGCAGGGAAAGTGCTTCATTGGGACCTGTTCACATTGTTTCCAGGGTATTTTGAGGAAAGTTTTTTGCCCGATAAAATGTCCGCTGGGCATTCGTTGCTCACTGCAATGGTCACATTGGGAATCGGTTTATCTGTGAGATATAAAAATCGATTTAAGCGTTATACCTATACATTTCCCATTTTCCTTTTGGTTTGGTCCATTTTAGATCATGCCATTTGGAACGCCGGCTTTCATGCTCCGAAATGGCTCACTGGAATACATAATTTGTTTGGAAGCGGCTATGCCTCAAAACCAGTATTTTTGCTGATGCTTGTTGCTGCATTACTCATCGATTATTGGCAATTGAACCAAGTGAAGGAGCAAATTCCTAAACTTGAAGGAGAAAAAAACATTAATCCTGTAATCGAATTATCGACCTTGGCTAAATCTCTCATAAATGATAGACAGCGGTTTGGTTCTTTACTTTACTTCTACCGTGAACGAAGAGAACTTGGTTTTACATTGATATATGGAAATGCAGAAGCAAAGAAACGTTTGCCTGTGCTAATGGTAAACGTTCAGAAGTTTCATCAAGCGTTAACTATAATTGCAGCAGCTGTCATATTTTTTGTACTTGTCCTCGTCAATTGGGAAAGTTCATATGGTGGCCCGGAAGCTTGTTTTGCCTGTTTATTTGATAATCTACAAAACTGGTGGGACGGCTTGTCCGGATGGGAGAAGGGAATCATTATTGCTGGAGCATTTGCCTTGTCAGTGCCTTTTCTAGGAGTTTGGTCGGCCATCGGCGCCGTTTCAGCCGGGGTTGGCTTTGCAGCCAGCGGCCAACAGACAGCAGACATGATACGGAATCCAAGAAAATTACTTACACCTGAATATGCAGCTGCAACTATTTTTACTTTGGGAATAAGTCGTTTTCCATTCGGTAAGATTGCTGCAGCAAAAGTATTAAAAACTGCAAAAGGATTAACAAGGCATGAAATAACGACTACCGGAGGGCTAACTTATCGAACAATCCATGGAAGTAAAGGAAAACTACGATCCGTTTTCGCAAAAATTGAATGGCATCATCATAAAACGGGAACAAGCACAAATGATGCTTCAAGGGATTATGCAAGAGCACTTGGAAAACAGAAAGACGATGCTGGTCATGGAATTGGTTCCAAACTTGGTGGTCTTGGTTCAAGGAATTCCGGAAATATTTTCCCGCAAAACCTGTCTGTTAACAGAGGGAGATTCAGTCAATTTGAAAAAATGATTGCAAAAGAAGTTAAAGCGGGGAAAACTGTTTTTGTTCGTGTCGTACCTAAATATGCTGTCGGTTCCACGAGACCATATGAGGTTCTATATCAAGTAAGGATCAATGGAGAAACGATCTCGAGGCCTTTTCCAAACCCATAATGATCAGAATGATTAGTTTTAGCAGGCGATATAAGATAAACTAAATTTATACTGAAACGGGAGATGAAAGGAAATGGAGTCTAGTTATATATTAAAGGTGGACCCATCCCATCAGCAACAAAACGAAAGCGATCGATCATTTATTGGAGGTTATCCTTCCATAGCGGCTTCAATGGAAATTCCGGTCTGCCAATTATGCGGTGCCGAGGAAACCTTCTTTTTTCAAGTAGATTTTCCAGAAAGCCATGAATGGCATGATTTATCAATGGCTGTGTTTGCGTGCACTTCCTGTGCTCATGAAGAGTATCTTATCCCGGAAATGCTTCAAGATACCCTGCCAGGTGTAGATATCCCAAAAGGCTTTTTGGAATCCTACCAGCGGAACTTTAAAATCATTATGTTTGAAACAAAAGAAGGAATTTTGAGAAAGGATTACAAAGAAAAAGTTCAATTTAAACGATGGAATCTTACACCTGTTTCTGAAACTGCCATTAGTGAAAATAAAATAGGCGGACATCCGAACTGGTTACTGGAAGATGAAACACCATCTTCCTACAATTCTACTGTTCCGATGTTTTTTTTGATGCAACTTATGGAAGATTTTACATTTGATATCGTACTTGATGCTCCCCCGCAAATAGTAATTAGCTTAAGAGGTAAACCAGAGCCTTCGAAACATCGTTATTATGAACTTTTCATTGCCAACCAATTATATTTTTTTGGAACGAATAACCGTTCAGAACCGCTCGTTTATATTCTTACACAGGTATAAAGCCATTTAAGCATAAAACAATAAGGATACCAGAAAATAAAAGAGGCGGATATATACGGGGTAAAATTAGTTTTTTTTCTTACCGTTCTAGCTTCCCTCACACATACTTTCAACGTTTAAAACTGCATTTCCATCTGGCAGTTATGGATCTTCTTCATTTTATTGGCACAAGAGAATAAGTAACCTTTATTCGTTTGCCAAGTTTTTAAGAACCATAAATATTTTGAGTTATAAAACCCACTCAGTTTAAACTAGTAATGTGAGAATCGAATAAAAAGGTGTAGATAAAATGAGGCAGCAAATAAAGATCTTAGTAGTTGAAGATGATAATGATATAAATCTATTATTATGTAACATCATAAGAAATAGTGGTTATATTCCTCAATCTGCTTTTTCTGGAACGGAAGCAATGATCTATTTGGAAAAGCAAAAGTGGGATATGGTACTGCTGGATCTAATGCTTCCCGGAATGACTGGGGAAAAGATTCTTGCAAAAATAAGTGAGCAAAGTCCTGTTCCTGTTATGATTATTTCAGCAAAGGTGGAGCAACAGACGAAAATTGATGCTTTACGAACAGGTGCAGATGATTATATAACCAAACCTTTTGATATTGAAGAGGTTTCTGCCAGAATTGATTCCCTATTACGTAGATACAGGCTCACGAGTCAGCCTTCAAATACCAAAGAGTTTCGTCATAAAGATATTTGTGTTGATACAGATTCAAAAACAGTAAGTGTAAATGGAACAGAACTTATTTTTACAGCACGGGAATATGCCATTTTGGTTGTTCTTATATCTTCTCCTAAAAAGGTCTTTACGAAAGCTAACTTGTTTGAAAGTGTATGGAATGAAGATTTTCATGGGGATGACAATACGATAAATGTTCACATGAGTAATATCAGAAGCAAACTATCCAATGCTAATCCAAACGAAGAGTATATAGAAACGATCTGGGGGATGGGATATCGATTAAAAACTTAAGGTTCTCTTAAGAATTATCTTAAGCCTTTCTTATGTTTTCCTTTCTATACTAAAAGTATTATATGAGGGAGGTAAAATAAATGGGCGATTATGTTTTAAGAACAAGTAGTTTATCAAAGCAATATAAAGATCAATTGGCTCTAAATAATGTGGATCTTTCTATAAAAAAAGGATCTATTTATGGATTTATTGGGCAAAACGGTGCGGGTAAATCAACATTAATTAGGGTAGTAACAGGTCTTGCTTTACCGACTAAAGGGAAACTCGAATTATTTGGTCACAGTACTGAACAAGAACTTATTCAGGCTAGAAAGCGAATTGGGTCGATTATTGAGGGTCCTGCACTGTATCCCCATATGAGTGCAGCTGAAAATTTAGAAGCACACAGGCTTTTAAAGGGGATCCCTGGGAAAAAATGCATTGAAAAAACACTTTCTCTTGTTGGGCTCCAGAATACAGGAAAAAAGAAGGCGAAAAATTTTTCCTTAGGGATGAAACAACGGCTTGGTCTTGGTATTGCACTACTAGGAGATCCTGAATTCTTAATTCTCGATGAGCCGAACAATGGGCTCGATCCAATGGGTGTAGTAGAAATTAGAGAGTTATTGAAGAAATTGAATCATGAATATGGAATTACCATTTTAATCTCGAGTCATATTTTAAGTGAACTCTATTTACTGGCTACCCATTACGGAATTATTCATAAAGGGGAATTGTTAGAGCAATTAACTGTAAATGAACTGAATGAGAAATGCCAACAGTACATCCACGTTAAAGTGGATAAACCGGATAAAGCCACAGCCATTATTGAAACTCAGCTCGGTACTACTCATTATGAAGTTTTGCCTGACGGAACAATAAAGCTTTTTAGGTATCTTGATGCTCCGGGTAAAGTTTCCAAAACACTATCGAATGAGGGATTGATTATCGAACAATTCATGCCGATGGGGGAAAACTTGGAAACGTATTTTACCAATCGTATCGGGGGTGGTAAACATGAGTAGCTTAGTGAAGTCAGAGTTATTTAAATTGAGAAAAGATCGAAGTTTTTGGACATTGGTCATTGTATTAATTGCGGCAGCTGTATCTTATCCCCTACTGGTTTTTTTTGTATTGAAGGTTCAATCCGTTTCTGTAAAAGAGTTATTCGGATCAGTGGCTCTGGAAGGAGCAAATAGTTATATTGTTAAGTTTGTACCTTGTATTCTTGCAGGTTTCTTTATTTCTAGCGAATATTCCATCGGTACAATGAAAAGTATTGGTGCTTCTGGTAATAGCAGAATTCGTATTTATTTTGCTAAATTAATGGTTTTTTCATTTGGTGCTGTTATTATTTCATTAACATTTCCTATTGTCATGGCGGCGGTTGGAACCATTTTTTATGGTTTCAATGATATGCCTGGACTAGACTATATTGTTCAGACTGTCGGTTTAACCATCCTTTATGCATTAGCATTTGCATCGATTATGGCTTTAGCTGCAATCATACTCACAGATAGTGGCAAGACGATTGGTTTTTTAATCCTATTTTTTTCTCTTTTTGATACTATCTTATACACTTTAAGTCAAAGATTTACTTTAATTGAAACAATCTATAATTATTCTGTATTTAGGCTATTTTTAGACATTAGCAAATTTAACTTAGGTAATGGAGCACTTCTTAAATTATTGCTCGTACCAATAATAACCTTTATTATTTTTGGACTTATAGGCAGTTTCGTGTTTCAGAGAAAGGAAATTCAGTAATAAGAGAGTGGGTGAGAATCATGGTATATATTGCTTTAATTTCTATAGTGGTAGCTGTATTTTTTCTCACTCGCTTTTATTTGTTAAAAAAAGAAATAAAAAGAGCAACTAAGCAATTAAACGAGTTAAACAGCAAAAAGACCGAAAAGAAAATCGATTTTGCTTATTTTGACAAAGATTTCGAAAAGCTTGCGCGTGAAATCAATGTTCAAATTGATTTCACTTTACAGGCATACGCAGAAAAACGGCGTAAAGAAAACGAATTGAAACAAGCTGTTGCCAATATATCACATGATATTCGTACACCGATGACCTCTATTTTAGGGTATATTCAATTTTTAGAATCGGACGAGTTATCTTCAGAGAAAAGAACAGAATATATTACCATAATTAAAAGTGGAGCACTAAGATTAAAGGTTTTATTAGAAGATTTTTTTGAATTATCTCTAATAGAATCTGAAGATTATTCTTTAAAGATGGAAAAGATCAAATTGCACCATTTGCTTTTAGAAGTTTTGGTAGTTTTTTATGAACAATTTAATCAACAAAACCTTGAGCCGGTCCTTCATATTCCAGAAGAAGAGATAAGTATCATAGCTGATCCATCTGCAGTAAAACGAGTGATTGAAAACTTAGTACACAATGCAATTAAACATTCAAATGGAAATGTAACAATTCGCCTTGAAAAATTGCACTCCTCAATAAAACTGACCATCAGCAATACTGTTAGTCAGTTAAGTGAAAATGATATTATTTTTCTTTTTGATCGATTTTATAAAGCAGACAAAACAAGATCTGAAAAAGGTACAGGGTTGGGATTATCGATTGCTAAAAGCCTTATGTTAAAAATGCATGGCAAACTCACTGCTGAATTAAAAGATAATGAGTTATCCATGATCTGTGAATGGGAAAAGTAGTTCTTTTCTTGTACTATAGAACTCAATCCAGCTGAAAACCTTAAGAAATAAAAAAAAGCTGTATTTTGATTTTTCCATATTAGATATACCGAAGATGGATGGAACCATTGAAACAAAAGCACTACCTTTCCTAATATTTATGACTTTTCCATGGATAGAATGATAAATTTAGTAATAGCCATTGAAATATGGTTAGAATGACCCCAATTTGTTCAAATATCTTGTCATGATCCAAAAATCTTAGAAGTATTAATTGAAGTGGAAAAAGGCAGAAAAATAATATCAATAGATTACGGTTTAATCTCTTCCATGTGGGTGAGCGAAGGGAAGATGCAGACCTCATATCACGAATAATCCACAAGCAAACAAGTACCAAAAAGAGTACATCGAAGGGAAAAATGATTTTTTTTAAGGAAAAATCAACTCCAAGGGTATCCCCTTTAAAATGGATGGTTTCTGTAGAGAAGAACCAAGAACCTGACTCAATGACTAAAAGTATAAACCATGTTAGCAATAGCCAACGAAATGGTTTGCGAGCTCCTCTCCACCCCAAAAAAACTACCGAGGTTAGTAAGGAACCAAGAATCAATAACAGCCAATACTGTCCGCCTATTCCAGTTCCACCTATTCCCATCCATCCTGACCACGAATAAGATGGTCCATCGAATAAGCCTCTTATTATAGGCAACCAGTATGTAAACCCGCTAAGCATAACATAAAGAAGAATAAGATGTATTAGCCTATCTGGTTTCCATTCCATAACGAAATCACTCCTATTTCGTGTTTTCTAATAATAAGTTAGTACACAAAATCAAAAAAGACACTTGGATATTGAATAACTCCCTCAACCTTACTGAGAGCATTTTCATGTAACTCCATTGCCATTGCTAGATGCTAATCCGATGCGTGGACACGCCTGGGTAGCAGGATTGTCGTTCAAAACGATGGTAACGTGGTAATATACCGGCCTGATGGAAGAGCAGTCTGGGCAACGAAGTCCGTTCAAAGGTAAAGGGGTTATTTTCCATATTTAAAGTGGGTTTACCTGTAAATAACTTATGAGTATCTTTCTTAAATAAGTCCAAATATCAATATACCTCTTATGGAATTTTTTGATAGTATTAGAATAACATCTACTAACATACTAATTTCTGAAATAGGAATAATATTTCAGATATGGAGGAGATGGTGATATGAACCTCGAGATGCAAAAGGCAAATATGCTTGCTGAGCATATACATGACTTGATTCACTATGTTCAAAAAAACGTTAAAACAATAAACAGTCTTTATGCAAACAAGGATCAAATTTATCAAATAAAGCTGTGGATCGAGGAATATAAGTTTCATATTATGGCAGATGAACTCCTTCGAATTAATCAATATTCCTGGGATGAAAAGTACACGTATTATCTAGTTGACCAAGTTAAAAAGGGAATCAGAATAATCGATGAATACGTAACCAATCACTACGACGACCTATTCCTATTTACAGCAAGACTATACACCTTAAAGAACCTCATTCAATTACTAGAAAAGTGAGGGACTAGAGATCATTCTTTGCTATGATTAATAATAGTGGATAGTCTTATTAAATTGAGTAAGGTTTTTTCAATACAAAGATGATCAAAGAAAAAATAAATCAATAATAATATTATGTAAAAAAAACTAGTTATTAGTTTTTTGAAGATACTGGTTTAAAAAGAAAGGCGGACTGAAGGATGTCCCATTACACAGATGATTCCAAAGCTTTGGGAAGTCAACCAGATTGGCTCCAAAGTTACATAGATTCTCCAGAAAAACAAAAACATTTATATAAACGTTCATTGATGATTGTTGTCATCTCACAAATTTTTGGTGGAGCAGGACTTGCAGCGGGAATTTCAGTTGGTGCCTTAATTGCACAAGATATGCTTGGGACAGACCAATTTGCTGGAGTTCCTACAGCATTGTTTACCTTGGGGTCAGCTCTGGCCGCGTATCTTATAGGGCGGGTATCGCAACATTTTGGTCGACGATTAGGATTGGCAGCAGGATTTTTGACAGGCGGTATTGGTGCTATCGGAGTTGTCTTTGCAGCATTAATGAATAATATTCTATTCCTTTTTGCCTCTCTATTTATCTATGGCGCCGGAACAGCAACAAATCTGCAAGCACGGTATGCAGGGACCGACATGGCCACTCCGAAGCAGAGGGCAACAGCCATCAGTTTTGCAATGGTTTCGACCACAGTTGGTGCTGTTGCAGGTCCAAACCTGATTGGGGTTATGGGAAGATTTGCTACGTCAATCGGTGTCCCTGCTTTAGCTGGTCCTTTCATTTTGGCTGCCACAGCCTTTATTCTTGCTGGTTTGGTGCTATTAGTTTTCCTTCGTCCTGATCCTCTTGTAGTAGCTGACGCGATTGCGGCAGTAAAAAGAAAGGGAGAGGAACATGTTTTGATTGGGAATTCAACTGGCATGGAACGGTTAGATCGACGTGGGATTGTAGTGGGATCAACACTTATGATTTTAACACAGCTGGTCATGGTTGGCATAATGACGATGACACCTGTCCACATGAGGCATCATGGACATGGTTTGAGTGAAGTTGGTATGATCATTAGTATTCATGTGGCCTTCATGTTCCTGCCATCCTTCGTCACAGGTATTCTTGTTGATAAGATTGGTAGAATGAGAATGGCAATCGCTTCTAGTGTTACTCTGCTAGCAGCCGGAGTTATTGCTGCTATCGCTCCTGCTGATTCCATGCTACTTCTCATCATCGCCCTCGCTTTGCTTGGGCTGGGGTGGAACATCGGTCTGATTTGCGGAACAGCCCTCATCGTAGATGCAACCCAACCTTCGATACGGGCAAAAACACAAGGAACAGTAGATGTTTTGATCGCATTAGCAGGTGCTGCTGGGGGAGCACTTTCGGGGATGGTTGTTGCTCATACAAGTTATGCAACACTCTCATTAATTGGATGTACACTTGCACTATTACTTATCCCTGTTGTTGTCTGGTCTCATCAAAAATCGAGTAAAGTCTGACAGGAGAGATTCATCGTATCGTGAATACGATGAAATGCGAATATGAACATGATCCTGGTTATTAGATGTAAGAGCTATGGATTATTTTATTAGCTTGTGCCATGATTTTATGAAGGAGTTCATTCATAAATATTGGTTTTTAAAAGGATCGTATTAAAAGGTGGAGATACAAATATGGAAGTAAACAAGGTGAAGTTTGAATCAATTGATGAATACATTTCCCATTTTCCTGTTCCCATTCAGGAAATCCTTAGTACGCTCAGGAAAGTAATCAAAGAAGCAGCACCGGATGCAACAGAAAAGATTAGCTATCAAATGCCAACGTTTTATTTACATAGGAATTTAGTACATTTCGCTGCCTATAAAAATCATATAGGCTTTTATCCAACTTCAAGTGGCATTGCAGCTTTCAGCAATGAATTATCAGTGTTTAAGACTTCAAAAGGGGCCATTCAATTTCCATTAGATAAGCCGCTTTCTTATGAACTTATTTCTCAAATAGTTAAATTTAGAGTTGCTGAAAATATTAGGAAGGTAGAAGAGAAAATGGAAAAGAAAAAATAATTTCAAGTTAAATACTGTTAAAAATAGATAAGAATGAATTAATTAAGGAACTCGGGAAAAAACAGGAACGATCAAAAGTAAATTGGTTTTGTCATTTCTATTCTTTTCTTTTTAATACATAAAGAATTGTATTTGCAATCGAATAGGCAAATCAGGAAAATACTAAACATCTATTTTCTGGAATTTATAATATCATAGGGAAAAAGGAGCTGATCAAAAGTGTCTAAAGAAAAGGATGAAAAATCCAGAGAATTTAGAGAAGATAGGTTTACATGGAAAGCTGGTGAAGTGACTTTTATACCACCTAATGAAAACCAAAAAATTATAGAACAAGAATGTAACCAAGAAAAGGATGACAGCAAGGACGAATAAAGAAATGTTTTTTTTAGTAGTTTTTTATAACATATACAAATAGAATAATCAATGATTTGAAGAATTAGATATTTCAAAGGTCAAAATAAATAATTGATCAAATTAACGAAACATACGTTCTGCTTTGTTCGTGTAAATGATATACTTTAAGTGCAATAGAAAAGGATTTCTCAAGGGTGGTCGGCACACTCCCAAGCAGAATGGGGTGATGCTGAATGACAGTTTTTCAAGCTTTAATGCTGGCAATATCCTTTGCTAGTTTGATCATAGCGATTCTGTCATTTCATAACCATAAAAAAATAATCCACCCTGAGTTAGCGGCTCAGGTGGATTATTCAACCCATTTAGCCGACACCCTTACCCATACTCATAATAAATTCTGAGAAAATGACTAGACATGTACAATTTTCTGCTGATTTATATTTTTTTACAAATTTGCGAATTATATAAAAAATGAAATCATTTTCGATCAATAATGTTATAGTAAAGATACTAGCTATTCCTATCTTTTCCACTCTTATCTCTGCATTTATCTCCTCCAAACTCATTCAGTTATTATTTCCGAATGGTTACATCCAATTACATTTTACTGTATTTTGGAAATCGATCATGGTTAACAACTGAAAAAGAAAACATCCAAATAATTAAACCGATATCTCTTCTACATGGAAAACCACATTAAAAAACCTACTAATTTTCTGCAAACATCTAGTAATTTAAACCATATTTCTGTATTTTTTTAAAAAAATTATGATAGGAGTGAGCTGGTATATGGCGTCAATTATGCTTTATTGGAAATGCCCTCATTGTACTGGGATTGCGGTTATGGATGATTATTATAAGATTGGAGATCAATATCTTTGGTGTGAAAGATGTGGATATAGCTATCAAAAAGAACAGGACTATTATGACTCTCAAAAAAATGAGATATTTTTCAAGGAAACAGAGCAAATAGGTTACGGGATGTTTAAAATTGTCAATAAAGAAGGGAAAAGCCAACTTGTTCCTATCCATTCTCTATTAACAGATGAACGAATAGAGGACTATAAAAAGGAAATGGAAAGAGAAGATATCGATAAAGAAAAATGCTACTTAGTTTCATACAAGGATGGTGAGCTGAAGGTAATATTGGGTGAGGTTCCAGATTTATACTTTTACACGTATGATGAATACAAAAAACTACACCCTGATTTTGATCCATATCATTTACAAGGGGTTACAATATATTTTTAACTTTGAATTTCCTAAAAAATACGGTGATTTATAAGCATACAAAAAGGGATGCACCACCTAATGCTGCGGATAAATTTCATACAGTTTTAACTGGTGGGTATATGCTATAATAAAAAAAATGGAGGTATCTGATGATGAATAAAGAGATGATAGAAGCACTTCGATCCATTTTAAAAGAGGAATTGATACCTATTAACAAGCGTTTTGACATAATTGAACGAGACTTCAATGATCATAAAACCGGACAAGAAAAAGTTCAAAGAGACTTGAATGAAGTTAAAACTGGACAAGAAAAATTTCAAAGAGACTTGAATGAAGTTAAAACCGGATTGAATGAATTAAAAATTGGACAAGAAAAACTTCAAAAAAACTTGATCGAAAGCCTTGGAGCATATACAGAAAAAATTGCTGAACATGTAGATCATAAGACAGAGGCTTTAAATAAAAGAGTTTTTGCAGTGGAAACTGTGATTCAACGCCTAACAAGACAATAACGATAGATTATTAAAAAGAGACCAAACCCGACTCAGAGGGTTGGTCTCTTTTATATTTCCACTTCAGTATTTAAATGAACAATTCTTAAAAAAATTTCATTTGTTCGCTGACGATACTACTTTTTTTCCCTTCGAGAATATATCCCATTAATTTATAACCACTAAGACGCTTTTCAAACATTGTGTTTAATACAGGGACGTGTTGATCAACATAATCAAATACTCTTACTTCCTCTTTGTTTGAATGAATCCTGTGTAAACGACCAACATATTGTTGAAGAGTTCCTTTCCAGGAAATTGGCATCGTTAAAAATAAGGTGTCAAGGCGGGGATCGTCAAATCCTTCACCAATATATTTTCCCGTTGCAATCAAAAGTCGTTCTTCGTTATCGGGGATTTTTTCAAGACGTTCCATTTCAGTCTTTCGTTCCTTTTTACTCATGTTACCTGTTAAAACTATAATGTTTTTAGCAAAACCTTTAAATAGATTCCGAAGATTTTCCAAATGCTCAATTCTTTCAGTAAGAATAATCGGGGAGCGTCCCATCTCTAATTCATTTAAAACATCATCAAAGATTATTTGATTTCTTTGTTCATCATTTGAAATAGATTGGTACAGTTCTTGAATATTAGTTGAACTGGACTGGAAATTCGTATTTCTCTGTATTATTTTATGTGCAAATGGTCGAATCTTAGCTTGTGTTTTTGAATCTGTTTTGTATCGGATAGGACCGCATTGCATAAAGATAATTGGTTGAAGTCCATCTTTACGAATAGGTGTAGCAGTAAGACCATATACATATTTAGCCCGCACATGTTTTAATACTTTTTCAAAACTATACGCAGATATATGATGGCATTCGTCAACAATAATTTGACCATACTGTGTAATAAACGATTTTATCTCACCTTTAGAATTCAAACTTTGTATCGTAGCTACATCGATCTTTCCAGTTACTTTGTTTTTGCCGCCACCTATTTGTCCAATTTCTTTAAGTGGCATTGCTAGAAAAATAGATAGACTCTCTACCCACTGTTGTAAAAGTTGAGTTCTATTCACAATAATTAATGTATTGATTTTTCTTTTAGCAATAATGGCCGCTGCTGTAACTGTTTTTCCGAAACCAGTAGAAGCTGCTAGTGTTCCATTTTCATGATTTAATAAGTTAATTACAGCCTCTTCTTGTTGAGATGTTAATTGACCATTAAAATTTGCTTCAATGGTTTCACCTTCATATTGTTGATTAACTAGTTCCATCTCGATAGAATATTCATTAAAAATTTTTTTTAAGCCTTCAAAACTGCCACGCGGAAGAATGAGATGTTCCGAATCTTCTTCAAAACAACTAATCACTTTTGGCAACCCGTAAGTTGATAGTCTTCTGGACTGTGCCTTATAGAATTCTGGATTATTAAATGTAGCTAGTGATATCATTTTCGAATAGATTGAAGATGGTATTCTTTCTTTTTTAATATAAAGTCCATTTTTTATAATTACTTTGATTTTATTTGGAATTAATTTCCTATTTTTAGTTTCTATTACTTGAGATTGGTTCAGTTTCTTTATTACTGCTAAAATTTCCTCTATCCTTATTTTTTGAATGGATGACAAGTACAACCACTGATCTTGAATCGGAATAAAATTTTCATCTACAAATACACTATTACCGTTATTTTTTGCTTGAAGTTGTAATGGTAATGCAATGAGGTTTCCAAACCCTCCTTTAGGGAGAGTATCTTGATTTGGAAACATTCGGTCAAAGGAGTCGATCCCAATTTGATGCCGCGTCTCAAGAGTTTTTGTTAATAGATGCATACCAAGTTTCCTTGCAAGAGCTGCTGATATTTTCTCAGAAAAGAAAATCCATACATGTGCTCCATTGCCTGAACTTGACCTCTCTACATAAGCAGGTATTTGTACTTTTTTACATTCGCCTATAAATGCCAAAACGTCTTCTTTCCAGTTTTGTTTGTCAAAATCAAAAGCAAGGAAAAAACAAGTCTCATCCTGAAGAAGAGGATATAATCCAACTATTTTTTCCCCACTTAAATGTTTAAACAGTACTTGATCGGTAAGAGGTGTTAATTTACGATGTTGGCACTCTGAACATTTTATCAACGGTTTCTGACAAATCGGCTTTTGCCATTCTAACTCACATGCTGGGGCATAACCTTTCTTTCCATCTTTTGATATCCAACGATAAGCAATTACATCTAATCTGCCTTTGAAAAGGGTTTTAAATAGTGCAATTTTTTCCTGTGGTAGCGATTTACTAGTAATGATTCTTTCCTTGGTTTTTTCATGTTCCTCTCGTTGATGCATGATATTTGATAGAAGTTGTTTTAAATAATTATTTTCTTTTTCTAGCAGTTCTAATTTCTTTAACAGTTGATTAAAATCCACTTTAAATCCCTCTATATAGTTTTATATAATTCTATTGTACCTTAAAATCTATTTTTTATTCAAAGTGTGTTAGATGGAGGATCATGATGAAAATTAAAGTGACTGATTTAAAGAAGCAATTAAAAGCATATGACCAAAAAGAATTAATTGACTTAGTGGTAGAGATGTTTAAGGCGAACAAAGATGTTCAAAATTACTTGTCTAGTAAATTTCTAGGTGATGAAGTAAATGAAGAGCTATTTAAAAAGGCTCGGAAAAAAATTGAAAATAAATTTTTTCCAGATAGGGGCTTTGGAAAACTTCGATTAGCAGAAGCTAAGAAAGAGATCACAGCATTTAAAAAGGCAACGAACGATGAAAAAAGAACGGTAGATCTTATGCTTTTCTATGTTGAGCAAGGTGTTGAATTCACAAATTCTTTTGGTGATATAAATGAAGGATTTTATGTAAGTCTTGTGAGAATGTTTGACCAAGTAGCAGTGGAGTGTGACCGAAATGAGGTGCTTTATAGAGAATTTTCAAGTAGACTAAGCCGAGTTGTATCCAAAGCGCAAGGAACGGGCTGGGGATTTGAGGAAGCATTATCTGAGATTTACTATTCGATTGATTGGGTTCACGACGAAGATGATGATGAATAAGGCTATTAATAAAGATACAACTAGGATAAAGTGAATGATGGTTGGAAGTAAAAAATCAAACAGTACACCTAGACGAAAGAAGTATTACTGGGGAAGGTTCAGTGTAATTTCCACTAGATAAGCCGATTCCTTATGAATTAATAAACAAGATCGTAAATTTTTCAACAATAAACTTAAACAGAGCCTAAGAAAAACGTAATCATGTTAAGTGAAAGCGGAGGCATGGATGTTTTTAATATTCATGGGAAAATATATAGGAAAATAGCTACTTTATCCAATGATAGAATAAATTATTTAACCGGAATTCTTTCCGCTCTATATAATAACGCTAGGATCATCAAATTCTAGCGTTATTTTTATAAACTTATTTATTCTTATTGTTCTTCCTTTTGAGCCACACTTTTTTCTCCTAAAAAATGATGAATAGCTTCTATATTTTGATCGAAGTCCACTTCTAAAACGTCACCAAGCTCTTCATCCCGTTTATTTTGAAAGCTGCCATCTTCAGGAATACGGAATGTTTCTATATTGCTACTTTTCTTTGTTAAAATGTCTGTTCCAATTGTCAAAAGGGTGGAGGTATCA
>NZ_DALZYO010000061.1:0-18635 GCF_031988165.1 Neobacillus sp. | reverse complement strand
ACGCGCACGACTCAAAATCGTGTTCCGTGAGGAGTGTCGGTTCGACCCCGACCACCGGTATCTAGACAATCGCTTGCCAATGCGATTAAAAAAACGTTTCTTACATATTGTAAGGAACGTTTTTTTATTCAATACGATCCTTAGAAAAGATCCTTAGAAAAGATCCTTAGAAAAATATCTTGGAAATAAAATCGTGTGCGTGCTATCCTTCCATTTTATTAAAATTAGAGTAAAATTTGACAATTATTCTTCGATTTGCTGATATATTTATTATTTGCTGAGGCAGAAAGGTTCTATTTAGGCTTTGCCCCGGAAAAAGAGAGCAAAAGCCGATGTAGAAAGGTTCTAGGTAGGTGTTCGGCTAAAAAATCCAAGCAAAAGCCGAAGTAGAAGGGTCCTACGTAGGTGTTCAGCTAAAAAAGCCGAGCAAAAGCCGATGTAGAAAGGTGCTACGTAGATTTTCCCCCGAAAAAAGAGAGCAAAAGCCGAAGTAGAAGGGCTCTACGTAGGCTTTCCCCAAAAAAAGAGAGTAAAAGTCGAAGTAGAAGGGTTCTACGTAGGCATTCCCCCAAAAAATTTCAAAATACTTTAGTAATTAAAGTTAAAATTGATATAATGGCGATTGCATGTTAAAAGATAGTGAAAAAACGAGTAACTAAGTGAGGGCTTTAGTGAACCAAAAAGGAATCCACAGGAATCCACCGCGATCCAGGAAAATTCGACAAAATTCGCAAATCCTCTTGACGATAGTTAAAAAGGTGTGTATTATTGTAAAGGTCAGTTGATTCATGAAATTGTCACATATTCATCTAAATGCGGGTGTAGTTTACTGGTAAAACCTCAGCCTTCCAAGCTGATGTAGTGGGTTCGATTCCCATCACCCGCTCCATACATATTAACTAACGCAGTGTATCGTTACATAGGAGAACGATGCATTGCGTTTTTTCTATTGTTAAGGATTAAGAAATTTAAACCTTTAGCTTGAATACTGACGAGTAGAAATGACTAAACGTGCGCTTGAGCTTATATTAAAAAAAAGATGCCTTACTGGCATCCAAGAATTCGGAAGGAAGCTTCCCCTCCGTGTAATTGTATAAACATGTTCATTAAAGATTCTGTCAGCTTCCTCGCATTTTCTATATCAGTTGATGGTCTTAAATAAATGATTTGCAAGGCATTTCTAGTGTTAAAAGTTACGGGGGTTCTGTTCGAATCGACAAAAGGGCTACCAAACGGTCCATTCTGATCAGAAGAGAGGATAAGATGACTTAAGGAGTTTGTTCTCCCGTTTAATCCTATGTATTCCTCGCCATCCATTCCCACTCGTATTTCCACGGATTCTTGTAACAGATCACGGTCGTAAATTCCAATCGGTACTTGATATTGAAGAGAGAAAAAATTATTAATATCAATGGCGCTTTGAACGGACGAAAGATAATTTTGCTTTTGAACTCTTCTAAATAATGCCTCCGCAGAATGACGATACCGGTTTGGATCCTTACCAATCTTTTTAAAAACGTTCCGCCATTCTTTAATTCCAGGCTGGTCGGTAACATTTTTATTCTCTAGGTCAAAATAGATAGATTCCTGAAAAAGCTGCAGTCTTCCTCTGAGCATTTGCGGAGAAGCTCCAACGACAATATTTTTGTATTCAATAACTCCAAGCTTTAAATTAGGAATTAGCTCGATTAATTCCGATGAAAGTTGAATTTCCAACGATTCCACCTCCAAAACTAGATGAAAATAGTTTATCATAAATAAATGTGTAACCAATAATTTAAACAATCCAAGCTTCAAAATATAATTACCTCAATGAAAGGAGGTCCTGCGATATGGATATTCAAAAATTAAAGGAAGAGCTCATCTCTTATTGTAAAGAACTTGGGATAGATAAGATCGGGTTTACAACTGCTGAACCATTTACAGAATTGAAATATCGCTTAATCAGACAGCAGGAACTTGGCTATCAATCTGGATTTGAAGAACCGGACATTGAAAAAAGGGTAACGCCTTCATTATTACTTGTTGAACCTCGTTCAATCATCTCCATCGCGCTAGCCTATCCAGCCAAAATGAACGTACGTGTGGAAGGGAAAAAAGGAGAGCGAAGAGGAATATTCAGCCGGGCCTCATGGGGGCTGGACTATCATCATATTCTTAAGGACAAACTGAAGAAACTAGAAGAGTTTATAATAACAAAGGCACCGGAAGCAAAACTGAAATCAATGGTTGATACTGGGGAACTAGCTGACCGAGCAGTTGCCGAAAGAGCGGGTATTGGTTGGAGTGGGAAAAATTGCGCTATTATAACCCCGGAGTTTGGCTCCTATGTTTATATTGGTGAAATGATTACTAGCCTCCCATTTGAACCTGATACTCCGATTGAAGATCAATGTGGGTCATGTACAAAGTGTCTAGAGGCTTGTCCGACAGGTGCTTTGGTTCAAGGGGGACAAATAAATGCCCAACACTGTATTTCTTTTTTAACGCAAACGAAAGGGTTCATTCCAGATGAGTTTAGAGATAAGATCGGTAACCGTGTATACGGATGTGATTCCTGTCAAACGGCTTGTCCGCATAATAAAGGGAAGAACTTTCATTTCCATGACGAAATGGAACCAGATCCTGAAGTTGCTAAACCATTGTTAAAACCATTATTAAAATTAAGCAACCGTGAGTTTAAGAATAAATTTGGCAATGTGGCAGGTTCGTGGAGGGGGAAGAAGCCGATTCAAAGGAATGCCATCATGGCACTTGCCCATTTTAAGGATGAAACAGCAGTTCCAAATTTAATTGAGATTCTAGAGAATGAAGCAAGTCCTGTATTGAGAGGAACGGCTGCCTGGGTACTTGGAAAAATTGGTGGGGAAATGGCTTTGACCGCACTAAAAAGAGCGCAAATGCATGAAATGGATAAAGAAGTGGTTAATGAAATAGAAAAAGGAATAAATTTTTACCGTTAACAAGCTGTACTTGTTTAGAAGGCGCCTGCGCTTTTTGTTTTAAAATCTCCTTTCTTTCATATGTATGAAATGAAAGGGGGGAGGAATTTGAAAAAATCGTTTCAGGAGCTATTTGATACTAGGGTATATCAATTTGTGTCTGATAAAAGAAGTCACAAGGCATTTTTTCCGAAGGCTGAAAAAAAACAAGCAACAATGGCAAGACGGTCTGCAGAGATAGTTAAAGTCAAAGCAGCTGGCAAAATCATAGAGGAATCTGACGATGGCGAGTTTCAAACAGTCAAATACCTTGCCCATTATCAATATTTAATTAAACAAAAAGGCATGCTTTATTTGGAAGAAGAAGTGGAAGAAAGGCTGGCAAAGTTGTATCAAGAGGCATTGGTAATGGATGAGGAAATAAAGTATAAGGATTATCAGGAACCTCAGAAGCAACAATCGATACCACTCTTTGAGGAAAATGAGGAGCGGCTAAGCTATCAATATAATCGTTTAAAAGCTGTCCAATATGCAGAGCGCTGGTGGAATAGCTATAATTCTGCCTACAAAAAGTTTGAAGTGGATTGTACCAACTTCATTTCTCAATGCCTTCATATTGGCGGTGCGCCGATGAGAGGCCATCCAAACAGGGGAACAGGCTGGTGGCATCAAAATAACAATTGGAGCTATAGCTGGGCTGTGGCAAACTCCTTAAGGTCATATTTATCTAATTCTAAAAGTGGCCTACGAGCTAGGGAAGTTAGCAGTCCTGATCAGTTGTTATTGGGAGATGTTATTTGCTACGATTTTGAAGGGGACGGCCGTTTCAATCATAATACAATTGTTACTGGCAAAGATGCCAACGGGATGCCATTAGTTAATGCCCATACCTACAATAGCCGGATGAGGTACTGGGCCTATGAGGATTCTTCGGCCTATACACCGAAAATCAAATATAAGTTTTACACCATTGTTGATTGATGTTTACTCTTGGCCGATAGGAAAGATGCATGAGCAAGAGCTTCGTAGTCGGCCAGTTTTCTTTATAAGGATTAATCGGAGTGATATAATTGCTTTTTAAAGTTTTTATTCGAGGTGAAATTCGTGTCAATCCATGTAGTTTTATATCAACCACAAATTCCTTCTAATACTGGGAACATTGCCCGGACTTGTGCCGGAACTGATACCACGTTACATTTAATTCGGCCGTTAGGTTTTTCAACTGATGACAAGATGTTAAAAAGAGCTGGTTTGGATTATTGGCAATTCGTAAATATTGTCTATTATGATTCTTTAGATGAATTTTATGAAAGAAATGCTGGTGGTGAATTTTTCTATCTGACGAAATTCGGAAAAAAGCCACATAGTACATTTGATTATAGTGATCCAAGCAAAGAGTATTATTTTATTTTTGGACGGGAAACAACCGGCCTTCCAAAAGACGTTATTGAAAAGAATAAAGAAGTAAGCCTAAGGATTCCAATGAATGATAATATTCGTTCCTTAAATCTATCTAATACAGCGGCTATCCTTATTTACGAAGCATTAAGGCAGCAAGACTATTCACATTTAAAATAAACGAAAAAAGCTGCCCGAGGCAGCTTTTTTTGTATCCTTATTTACTTGATCCCTGCTTATCATTATACCCTGCAGTGAAGATTGCCGCTAAGAATGCAACCATTACTAAAATAACGATGAAAGTGTTCATTTTATGTATTGCCCCCTTCGTCATACAATTTTACACATATAGTTTTATTATAGCCTAACTTTAAAAAATGAAAAGAGTAAGATTCTTTTATCGGAGTAAAAAAGATAATTAACATCTCATCTTGGTTACGCATGTTCAAGTTCCTAAGCGCATAGAGTATATTAATCGTCTCTGATTAAGCTACAGGGGGAGGGCGCTATGGATATTTTAAAAAAAATCGAGATGTATCGAGAAGAAGAGGAGAAACTCCGCTGGGAAGGATCGTTCGCTGATTATTTACTGATGTTAAAGGAAAAGCCATGGGTAGCACAATCTGCGCATTCTCGAGTTTATAATATGATTAAGGATGCTGGCATTGAAGAAGAGAAGGGGACGAAAAGATACAACTTCTTTAGCAATCAATTATTTGGTTTAGAAGAGTCACTGGAGCGGCTAGTCGAAGAGTACTTTCATCCTGCAGCTAAAAGACTTGATGTAAGAAAGCGAATATTATTATTAATGGGTCCGGTAAGCGGAGGAAAATCAACTCTTGTCACGATGTTAAAAAGAGGTTTAGAAAGCTATTCACATAAGAATCGTGGATCTGTTTTTGCCATCAAAGGATGTCCGATGCACGAGGATCCACTACACTTAATTCCACATCATTTGCGCAAGGATTTTCATGATGAGTATGGGGTTCGGATTGAAGGCAATCTTTCACCGCTGAACATGATGCGTCTCGAACAAGAATATGGTGGTCGAATTGAGGACGTATTAGTTGAAAGAATCTTTTTCTCTGAAGATAAACGCACAGGAATTGGAACGTTTAGTCCATCCGATCCAAAATCACAGGATATTGCTGATTTAACAGGAAGTATCGATTTTTCCACGATAGCGGAATTTGGATCTGAATCAGATCCAAGGGCATATCGCTTCGATGGGGAGCTTAATAAAGCGAACCGTGGAATGATGGAGTTCCAGGAAATGTTGAAATGTGATGAGAAATTTCTTTGGCATTTGCTATCTTTAACTCAAGAGGGGAACTTTAAAGCAGGCAGGTTTGCCTTAATAAGCGCTGATGAACTCATCGTGGCCCATACGAACGAAACAGAATACCGCTCCTTTATCTCTAATAAGAAAAATGAGGCGCTCCATTCTAGAATTATTGTTATGCCGATTCCATATAACCTAAAGGCGTCACAGGAAGAAAGAATCTATGAAAAGATGATTAACGAAAGTGATGTCTCCGATGTCCACATTGCGCCGCATACGTTAAAGGTTGCCGCGATGTTTACCATTTTAACACGGTTAAAGGAACCGAAAAAAGGAGATATTGATTTACTGAAGAAAATGCGTCTCTATGACGGGGAAAACGTCGAAGGGTTTAATTCGGCAGATGTTGATGAACTGAAAAAGGAATATCCTGATGAAGGCATGAGCGGTATTGACCCACGTTATGTGATAAACCGAATTTCATCCACCATCATTAGGAAAGAAGTACCTTCTATTAATGCATTAGATGTTTTAAGATCACTTAAAGACGGGCTCGATCAGCATCCGTCAATTACAACCGAGCTTCGGGAACGCTATATGAATTATATCTCTTTGGCACGGAAAGAGTATGATAATATCGCCAAGAACGAAGTCCAAAAAGCTTTTGTCTATTCGTATGAAGAGTCTGCTAAAACATTAATGGACAATTACCTTGATAATGTGGAAGCCTATTGTAATAAAGCAAAGCTTCGTGACCCGTTAACAGGTGAGGAAATTAATCCAGATGAAAAACTAATGCGATCGATTGAGGAACAAATTGGTATTTCCGAAAACGCCAAAAAAGCCTTCAGGGAAGAGGTGCTAATCAGAATTTCAGCATTTGCCAGAAAAGGCAAACGATTTGACTATAATTCCCATGACCGCCTTCGAGAGGCCATTCAGAAGAAGCTCTTTGCTGATTTAAAAGATGTAGTTAAGATTACCACTTCATCGAAAACACCTGATGAGCAACAGTTGAAGAAAATTAACAACGTTGTCGCAAGGCTCATTGATGAACATGGCTACAACTCGACATCCGCAAATGAATTGTTGCGTTATGTTGGAAGCTTATTGAATAGATAATTAAGAGTTAGAATAGTGAGGACTGGCAGAACGAATCTGTCAGTCTCTTTTTTTCTACTTTTCCTCAAAAGGTATACTTGTCCTATTTTTTTAGGCAAAAACCCGTTTGTCGAAATTATTTGTAAATTATTTATCGTTTCTGCATAGGATAAAGTAATCTATATTTTATATAAAATTTTTCACTCGCGTTATTGTATGTCTTTGATAATAAAGTGTGCGGTTTGAATTAGATTAATTTGATAAGGAGGGGTTTACATTGTCAGTTAACAACCATCAATTTGTCATCTCGAGAGAAGATTGGTCCCTCCACCGTAAAGGCCACGATGATCAGCAGCGGCATCAGGAAAAAGTCCAGGAGGCAATTCGTAACAATCTTCCAGATCTAATTACAGAAGAAAGCATAATTATGTCTAATGGTCGAGATGTGGTAAAAATTCCGATTCGTTCATTGGACGAATATAAAATTCGTTATAATTATGACAAAAACAAACACGTGGGCCAGGGGGACGGTGACAGCCAAGTCGGTGACGTAGTAGCACGTGACGGTTCAAGTGGACAAAAAGCACCCGGTAAGGGCCAAGGAGCAGGGGATCAAGCCGGTGAGGATTATTTTGAGGCAGAAGTATCATTAATGGAGCTCGAGGAAGCATTGTTTAAGCAGTTAGAGCTACCGAATCTCAAGAAAAAAGAAGAGCAAGAACATTTGGTTGAAAACATTGAATTCAACGATATCCGAAAAACGGGTTTAATGGGAAATATTGATAAAAAACGAACGATGTTGTCTGCCTTTAAACGAAATGCGATAAGTGGAAAACCGGCATTCCATCCTATCTACAAAGATGACTTGAAATTTAAAACCTGGAATGAAATCGTTAAACCTGATTCGAAAGCTGTTGTCATTGCCATGATGGATACAAGTGGTTCCATGGGGATTTGGGAAAAATATATGGCTCGTAGCTTCTTCTTCTGGATGACCCGCTTTTTAAGAACAAAGTATGAAACGGTGGAAATTGAATTTATTGCCCACCATACTGAAGCAAAAATCGTTACAGAGGAAGACTTCTTCTCTAAAGGAGAAAGCGGTGGAACGATTTGTTCATCCGCTTACCGCAAAGCCCTTGAAATTATTGATGACAAATACAGTCCACGAAAGTTCAACATTTACCCATTCCACTTCTCAGACGGTGATAATCTTACATCCGATAATGCCCGCTGTGTGAAACTTGTAGAAGAATTAATGGAAGTATCCAATATGTTTGGCTATGGCGAGGTAAATCAATACAACCGCCATTCAACCTTAATGTCAGCCTACAAGAACATAAAGGATGAACATTTCCGCTATTATATCCTCAAACAAAAAGCAGATGTATTCCATGCAATGAAAAGCTTCTTTCAACAAGAAGAATCGACAATGTATGCATAACGAAAAACGACAGGTGACTGACACTTGTCGTTTTTTTTTCGCTATTCGTTGATAATCGCAAGATGGGATTCGTATCAAAAGCCAAGTAACATCACGTTATTCCTATAGATATAGTTGTCTATACCTATTTGGTTTTTTATTTAAAAAAGAAAAAATAATTAAAATGATGGTAATAAGAATTTACACCTATTTTTAGATGGTTATGAATGATACCAATCAAAAATTGGTATAGACAACTAGAAATAGATAATGCTAAAATATAGATATAACCAGAAAGGAAGTAATGGTGATGATTAAGCATGTTAACCCTATTTTACTTAAGGGTATCCGAGTTTATTCAGAAAAAGAAATGATTAAAAATGGATTTATTAAAATAAAGGATCAAAAAATAATAGAAATTGGTTCAATAGACGCGCTAATAGATGAAGATGAATTTGAGGTTATAGAACTTCCAGCTTACTATAAAGCGATTCCTGGCTTTATTGATGTACACATCCATGGGGTTAATGGGGCCGATACAATGGACGCTACAAAGGAAGCGCTAGACACAATGGTCACAGCCCTTCCAAAAGAGGGAACGACGAGCTTTTTAGCGACAACGATGACTCAAGAAGGAAAACAAATTGAAAATGCATTAAAGAATGTAGCGCAATATATTGAAAAGCAGCCATCCCAAGGAAAGGCTGAAATACTTGGTCTTCACCTTGAAGGACCTTTTGTAAATGCAAAACGAGCAGGGGCACAGCCTATCCAGCATATCGTCGATCCAGACCTTGCCTTGTTTAAAGAGTGGCAAACGATGACAAACGGAAATATTAAACTTGTCACTTTAGCCCCTGAACGTCCAGGTGGATTAGAAATGATTCGCTATTTAAAGGAGAATGGAATTATTGCTTCTATCGGTCATTCAGATGCGACCTATGAAGAAGTTGGTGAAGCAATTGAAGCTGGAGCTAATCACGTAACCCATCTCTTTAATCAAATGAGGGGTTTGCATCACAGGGAACCAGGTGTTGTCGGTGCAGCATTTTTACGGGATGAATTAATAGCAGAAATTATTGTGGATGGAGTGCATGTCAGACCTGAAATGGTAGAACTTGCCTACAAACAAAAACAAAGTGATGGGCTAATTTTAATTACAGATTCCATGCGGGCAAAATGCATGAAAAATGGTAAATATGATCTTGGTGGTCAAGAAGTTACCGTTCAGGATGGAAAGGCCGTTTTAGCGGATGGGACACTTGCTGGGAGCATATTAAGATTAGGACAGGCAGTAAAGAATATTGTTAATTATACAGGCTGTTCTTTGGAAAATGCAATTGAAATGGCATCAGTAAATCCCGCTAAACAGCTGAATGTTTTTGAAAGGAAAGGAAGTCTCGCCGAAGGAAAAGACGGGGACATCGTCATTCTTGATAAAAACTTGGAAGTATTCATGACATTTTGCCGCGGGGAGCTTGCCTTTAAGAAGGAGGAAAACTAAATGAAGCTTATCGAAGTAAAGGATTACCAAGAGATGAGTAAAAAAGCTGCCGAATATATTATTGACAAGGTTTGTCATCATCCAACTATTACACTCGGTTTGGCAACAGGTGGAACTCCAATTGGAACATATAAAATTTTAATTGAGGATTATCAAAAGAACGGGACGTCTTATCAGGGAGTTACTGTATTTAATTTAGATGAGTATATTGGGCTCACAGGTGAAAATAAGAATAGCTATCGCTATTTCATGAACGAACAATTGTTTAATCATATTGATATTAAAAAGGAAAATACCAATATTCCTCGTGGGGACGCTACTGATTTTCAAAAAGAATGCAATCGTTACGAAGAATTACTTACCGAACATGGCGGCATTAATCTGCAAATTCTGGGGATTGGCAATAACGGACATATTGGATTCAATGAACCAGGAACTTCCTTTAACTCCACAACTAATATTGTCAATTTAGCACCTTCAACAATTAGGGCTAATGCCAGATTTTTTAATCAACCAGAAGAAGTTCCAACAAAGGCAATTACGATGGGGATTTCTACCATTATGAAAAGTGAAGAAATACTATTGCTTGTTTCAGGTGAATCCAAAAAAGAAGCTTTGTCCAAGCTTTTTAATGAAGAAATCAATGAAAATTTTCCTGCCTCTGTTTTGAAAAAACATCCATGTGTTACAATTATTGCAGATAAAGCGGCAATTGCAGACCTAAAGGTTCACAGTTGAAATTTATCAGCGTATCTGCTGTTGCCACAGTTTAAATAGGAAGGTGTAGGAAGGAGAATGATTGATAAGAATTCCCCAATCCCCATTTACTACCAGCTCGAAGAACAAATTAAGGAACGAATTGAAAAGGGTGAGTTACTTCCTGGTGATTCTTTGCCCGCCGAAAGAGAATATGCGGAAAAATATCAAATTAGCCGCATGACTGTCAGACAGGCTTTCACCCAGCTGGTAAATGAAGGGTATTTACATCGTTTGCAAGGCAAGGGAACTTTCGTTGCAGAGCGAAAAATTGAACAACCGCTTCAAGGGTTGACTAGCTTTACAGAGGACATGAAAGCAAGAGGACTTACGCCGGGGAGTCAATTAATCCACTTTGAAATAATTCCCGCAACAACTCAGATTGCTGGGCAGCTCTCTATTCCTGAGTATGGACCCGTGTATGAAATCAAACGAATTCGCTTAGCAGATGGTGTCCCAATGGCACTAGAAACAAATTATATTTCCGCCAATCTCGTCAAAGGACTAACAGAACAGATTGTGAATCAATCTCTATATGCATACATTGAAGGAAAGTTAAACTTAAGAATTGATAGTGCATCGCAGGTCATTGAATCATCAATTGCAAGTCCTATTGAAGTAAAATATTTAAGCATCACTAAAGGGGCACCAGTAATGCTGATTCAAAGAAATACCTATCTTAAAGATGGAACCCCTGTTGAATTTGTAAAATCAGCTTATCGTGCTGACCGTTATAAATTTATGATTCAGATGAAACGGTAGTAAATTTGGAGGATATCACATGTTCGATGTTTATTTTAAAAATCTTAAGGATTTATTAGATACCATTGAAACGGAAGAAAATGAGAGCATTAATATAGCCGCAAAAAAAATAGCTCAGTGCATTCAATCGGATGGAATTGTCCATGTTTTTGGCTGCGGTCATTCCCATATGCTGGCTGAGGAACTCTTTTACCGAGCAGGCGGACTTGCCCCAATTAACCCAATCCTTATTGAGGATATTATGCTCCATAAAGGGGCTGTTCGTTCATCGCAATTCGAACAAAAAGCTGATTTTGCAGAGCAATTCTTTGGGAATTTATCCATTCAATCTGGAGATGTGGTTCTTGTTGCTTCAACCTCAGGCAGAAATCCGGTTCCTATTGATGTGGCGGACTTCGCTAAAAAACAGGGTGCTTTTGTCATAACGATTTCATCACTGCTATATACCAAAGGTGTAGATTCGAGACACAAAAGTGGAAAATTCCTTTCTCAAGCAGGGGAGCTTGCGATTGATAACCATATTAAGGTCGGCGATGCACTCATGGAGCATGAATGGTTGGACGTTTCCTTTGGCTCTGGTTCAACAGTTGTTGGAACAGCGATTGTTAATGCCATTATGGTTGACGCCATTAATATTATGGTTGAAAATAACTTTACTCCGCCAATTTTTAAAAGTAGCAATGCTGATGGGGCTGTGGAGCACAATCGTCAGATCATTCGTAAATATAAAAACAGAATCCCACTCCTTGAAAAATAATTATTTGCTTAAAAGCGTAGTAATATTATCTTTAAAGAAGCCAACAGATGTTTATAGCAGCTGTTGGTTTTTTACCATTCCCTAGGATAAGTCAAGATCGGCTCACTCCACTCACCATGTTTCCTTTATCTCAGTTAATGTGGCCGAGTCCGTAAGCAGCTAAACGGGAGGTTCTATTTTTTCTGTGGAAAAGGGGCGGAGCGCCGCAAAAATGAATCACTTTAACCAGTTAAAGTGAAATACCCATTTCACTAGACGAAAGATGTGAAGTCTAGCTCTGCTCTCACCGCCTTTATTAGGTGACTACGGCTTGTTCTCTAAATTTATTTCCATGGTTGGGTTGGGAGTTGAGGCTCATGATAGTTTTTTATGAAATACGTTAATTTCCAGTCATACTTTCTCCTGAAAAAATAAAAAATAAAAAGGCAAGAGATTTTTTTGCAAAAGGAGGAAGTTCGATTGATAAAAAAACCTGTTGGTGTCCTACTAACAGCAGCTCTGACAATGGGACTAGCTGCTTGTAATAAAAATAATATTAATGACCGTACTACGGATAGGATAGGGATGAATACAAGTACAAGAAACAACCAAATCATGGATGTTCGATACAATAATGGCATTGATCATAATGGACCGTTGACTGAGAATTATCGGAACAGGAACGTGGATGATCTAAATTTGTTTAATGATAATTATCGTCGAAATAGGAAAAAGGACGATATGATCTCAGCTTATCAAACAACGATGAACAGTGATCAATATCCGCATACAAGAGCGATGTTAATGCAGGATGCAAAATACCAATTCATTACGATTGATCCACGACAAGGTAATTGGCTCCAGTCCGGAGTTACTCAACAAGTTCCACCATATTTTCAGCAGCAAACACCGACTGCAAAAGCACCGGTACAGCATAATGTGCCACAGCAAACGACGCCACAGCAAACGGCACCACAGCAGACGGTTCCTAACCAAACTCAGCCGTTGACGCAGACAGCTCCAAAACAAACGCTGCCTGCCCCAAGTCAACCCGCAAAGACACAAACTACTGCACCGGCCACAGGAACAGTTAGTCAATATGTACAACAAGTCATCAATTTAACGAATAGCGAGAGAAGTAAAAATGGCCTTCCTGCATTAAAAGCAGACACTCAGTTAAACGGTGTTGCTCAAAAGAAAGCGCTCGATATGCAGCAAAACCATTATTTTTCACATACAAGTCCTACTTATGGCTCACCGTTTGACATGATGAGAGATTTTGGGGTGACCTATAAATCTGCAGGTGAAAATATTGCACAAGGACAGCGGACGCCACAAGAAGTTGTTACTGCTTGGATGAACAGTGAAGGACACCGAAAAAATATTCTTAGTGCAAATTTTACACATATTGGGGTTGGATTTGAAGATACAGGGAAACATTGGTCACAAATGTTTATTGGCAAATAAAGTCAGATGAATTTTTAATGAAATCTGCCAGAAATCAAAGAACCGACGGAGGATTCCATTCTTCTTCCATCGGTTCTTTTTTATTGCACTTTTAATATGGACGCAATGGTTGGAAATTCAAATTGAATAATCGTTCCATACCCAACTTCACTTTCGACGTCAATCATTCCATCCATCGCACGGACAATACTATAAACTACCATCATTCCAAGACCAGTACCGTTTTTCCCTTTTGTCGAATAAAAAGGCTCACCAAGTCGTTCGAGTTGTTCTCTCGTCATCCCTATTCCTGAGTCCTTCACTGTAATGGTAATATAGTTCTGATTATATTCTGTGGAGATGGTTAAATACCCTCCATGCGGCATAGCTTCAATTGCATTTTTCATTACATTGATAAAACATTGATGAAAATTCTGCGTGTCTCCTTTTATAAAACCAATGATTGAAAAATCTGTTACAATCTCCACTGAATTTTGATTTGCTAAGGGCTGGAGGAGATTAATAATTTGTCTCAATTCACTCTTTACATTAATCTCCTCTGACAACGCTATTGAGGGTTTTATAAATGTTAAATAATCTTGAATTACCCTTTCAGCAGAATGCAGTTCTTCCTTTACAATAGACAGGTATTCTTTTCTTTTTTGTCTGGAGAGATAATCATCCTCGAGCAGCTGAACAAAGCCAATTGCGGCAGTGAGCGGGTTTCGAATCTCATGAGAAATGGCTGCTCCCATTTGTTCAACTGCTTTTAATTTTTCTGATTTAATTAGCTGCTGCCTTATTTTATTATTTCTTTTATATATTTCTATTAAATAGGAAATGATGCTAATTCCTAGTGCAGGGATTATTAAGTAAGCTAACCAGGCATCCAGCCAGTTGGTGGGGGTATTGTTTAACTTCATCCCGAAAACCGTAAGTATTCCAAGCGCCATACCATTACAAACTGAAATTAGTATTCTCTGTAACGGAGCTTGTTTCCAAAACCAAGGATATAACCGCCAAACGACCAGTGCGAATGAACCATAAAGAATGATTGTCTGGTAAAAGCCCAAATTGACTCCATAAAAGAATCTTATGATAATGGTTGCTAATACAAGCATCGGGCCAACCCCAAAATAGAAGCCGCCAATGACCAAGGGAATAATCCGTAAATCATACCTAGCATAAGAAATCGGATTATAGGAGAATTGAATGCAGATCCATATGATGACGAAAAAAAATATTACAATCGAGGTTTTAGGCAGGGTAAACGTTTTATTCCTTTCGAAAAATATGAAACAAAAAAATAATAGAATAATTAATATAGAGAGATTTAAGAAAAGGTGTTGAGTAATTTCCATTATCTTCACCGTCCATAGGGGGGTTAGGAAAATTTTACATGTATTTTCCACAAGATACAACAAAATTTGCTTAATAGTTTGAAAAAAAAGAATAGTTGTGGAAATAAGACAAAAAAGGTCAGGAGGGATTAGTCCATGTTAATCCTTCCTGACCTTTATTGACTGATGGAGATAGAATTTCTGCCTTTTGTTTTTGATAAATAAAGAGCTGAATCAGCCATTTTAATTAACTCCTGGGATTTAGAAGATGGAGTCGGAATCAAAGAGGCCAGTCCAATACTTAAGGTGACAAAATCAGCAATTTCCGAGCTGCTATGAGGAATCTTAAGTGACCTTATCGTCTCTTGAATCTGATGGGCAAGCTTAATTCCTTCCTCTATATTGGAAGCAGGCAGGATGATGGCAAATTCTTCGCCGCCATAACGGCAAAGTGTATATCCAAGGGCTTCTGTAATTATTTTTTTAATGGCTTGAGCAATCGATTGTAAGCAAAAGTCTCCTGTTAAGTGTCCGTATGTATCATTGAACTTTTTAAAGTAGTCAATATCGAACATCAGTAAGGTGATCGGTGATTTGGCTGAAAACGAGTTTAACCATTCTTTTGCAAGTGTTTCATCAAAATATCTTCTATTGGCGATGCCTGTTAAACCATCCATATAGGATAAACGATTTAGTAACTCATTGGCTTCTTGTAATTTTTGTTCTGTTAGCTTTCGATCGGTAATATTTCGCGAAACAATAATGACTTTTTTGCTTCCATATTCTTGAAAATGAACACTCTTTAGTGTTGATTCAATCCAAACATAGTCCCCCAATTTTGAACGATAGCGGTAAGTGGATTCAGCTACTCCTTTATGGAGTGCTCTTTCAAACATTTCATTCGTTCGCTCAATATCATCGGGATGAATAAAATATTCCATTTTTTTGCCGAGCAGTTCAGGGTATTCAAAATGAATGATCTCTTTTACTGCTGGTGAAATGTAAATATATTCAGTCCTTTCATTGTGCATGGTTATCATATCACTCGAATATTCAGCAATTAATCGAAACCGTTCTTCTGTTTCTTTTAATTTGATAACACTGTGCTTCAATTGATTGTGTGCATCGTTTGAATCGACGACAAACACAAAAAAATGATAGGCGATAAAACCGCCAATTAATGAAATAAGATAATGGATAGTTAAAATATGTTTAAGGATTTCTTTATCGTCAATTATCATTATGAACATGATGGATATAATGAACAGTCCACAAAGATTCATTAAAAAAGTTTTTAAAGCACGATTAAAGTGTAGCAGTGAAATCCCACCACATGTGATTCCAATTAAAAGGGAACCAAGAGATGGAAGTAAAGATGTTTCACTAAAGCCTGAAAGGACAATCCTTCCTATCGCAATAAGGACAGCTGAAATCATTGCCGGGACATATCCGCCAAAAGCGGCTGCGATTACTATCGCCAAGTGGCGCAAATCGGCGATGCTCCTTGAGTCCACTTGAATGCTAAAAGACATTAAAATGTTTCCAAGAATTCCAAAACAAAGTCCCCAATATATTCTAGTTGCTAAGGGGGATGAAAATTGCAATGGTTTATCTTTAAATATCAATCCCAACATTGAGAAGGAAGCGATTAATAGTGTGGCATTTGAGACAAAATCTTTTACCATAATTATTCTCCTGGAATGAACTTGAGCAGCTATAGCAGTATAATATTTCCTATGAATTAAATCTCATACTTTCCAAGTATACAATAAATTTGATATATATGACAAAACACATTTTAATACAATTAAAGCTCCCTGTTTGAAGGAAGCCTTGGTTACCTCAATATTGAACAAAAGGTGAAGTTCTTGAACATTAAGGACTGAAATAGATGATGGGGAAAATTAAGTGGATGGTTTACCCAATTTAGCAATAAATAGAGTCAGCCAAGGAGTGATTTCTCTCCTTAAGTTAGGGCATAATAAAACGAATTCTTGGTGTTTACAAAGAAAAAAGCAAGAAAATTACTTTCGGATTTTTCAATTATTCCGGTTTTTAGGTGTTAGGAGAAAAAATATACCATTCCTTTCACCTATCTTCAAGACGTAACCGTTGTTAGGTACTGGTTGGTAAGGTACACTACTTTGTAGAGACCTCAGAAGATACGAGGTTAAAGTAAGTCTTCCGAATGAATGAGGGAAGTTATTATTGCAGCGGCAGATGATTGGAAAAGCTACCTGTATGGAATTCCTAAGTTAATCTACTATGGATAAGCTTTTTCACTTACTAAACATGAAAAAAGAAAGAGGGAATGAGAAATGTCTAAACAACAAATTGGTGTAATAGGTTTGGCTGTTATGGGAAAAAACCTTGCACTAAATATTGAAAGCCGAGGCTATTCTGTGGCTGTCTTCAACCGTTCATATGATAAAACAGAAGCATTTTTAAAGAATGAAGCAGCTGGAAAAAACTTTGTTGGTGCTAAAGAGGTTGAAGAATTTGTGAATTCTTTAGAAAAGCCAAGAAAAATCTTATTAATGGTAAAAGCAGGCTCGGCAACAGATGCTACGATCGAATCATTAAAGCCTTATCTTGAAGAAGGTGATATTCTTATCGATGGTGGAAATACGTTCTTTCAAGATACGATTAGGCGGAATAAGGAATTAGAAACAGCTGGGTTCCATTTTATCGGGACTGGCGTATCTGGTGGGGAAGAGGGGGCTCTTAATGGTCCTTCGATCATGCCTGGAGGAAAAAGGGAAGCATACGATCTTGTTCACCCCATCCTAGAGGCGATATCAGCAAAGGTGAACGGTGATGCTTGTTGTACATATATCGGGCCAAATGGTGCAGGTCATTATGTAAAAATGGTTCATAACGGAATTGAATATGGTGATATGCAATTAATCTCAGAGGCATATTTTATCTTGAAAAATAGTCTGGGCTTAGGTGCGGAGGAGCTTCATAAAGTATTCTCAGAATGGAATAAAGGTGAATTAGACAGCTATTTAATTGAAATTACTGCAGATATTTTTACCAAAACAGATGAAGAAACAGGAAAGCCGCTGGTTGATGTGATTTTAGATACTGCAGGCCAAAAAGGAACCGGCAAGTGGACAAGCCAAAATGCTTTAGATTTAGGTGTACCGCTGCCGCTCATTACAGAATCTGTATTTGCCCGCTTTATCTCAGCTATGAAAGATGAACGTGTGAAGGCCAGCAAGGTGCTGAAAGGGCCAGATATAAAGCCGTTTGATGGGAATAAAGAAGAGTTAATTGAAGCAATCCGTAAAGCCTTGTATATGAGTAAAATTTGTTCCTACGCACAAGGGTTTGCGCAAATGCGTGCAGCATCAGAAGCATACGATTGGAATCTTCGTTACGGTGATATAGCGATGATTTTCCGCGGCGGATGTATCATTCGTGCACAGTTCTTGCAAAAAATTAAAGATGCCTATGATCGTGATCCTGAATTAGCCAACCTTTTATTAGACCCTTACTTTCAAGAAATTGTTGAAAGCTATCAAAGTGCATTACGTCAGGTTCTAGCCGTAGCAATTGAACGTGGAATTCCAGTACCTTCATTTGCAAGTGCCATCGCTTACTATGACAGCTACCGTTCGGAAACACTCCCGGCAAATCTTCTACAGGCACAGCGCGATTATTTTGGTGCCCATACTTATCAACGAACCGATAAGGAAGGAGTCTTCCATACAAACTGGATGGAATAAAGTGAAACCTAAAACAAAGACAGCCCAACCTATTAAATGCATGGGGTGCCTCTGTTTTGGTCTATATTGATAGTGATTTTACTTAAAAAGCTTTAAGAATAAAATAATTAGAATGCAAAAAAGTTGCTGCTAGAATTCTCTAAGCAGCAACTTTTATATTTGTATAGGAAATTATAAAATAATTTAGTGTTGATAACTTGAAATAGTTATCTGA